>CATIYU010000135.1 GCA_949739085.1 uncultured Eubacteriales bacterium
AGGATACCAAGCGTACCCGTCGTCTGCGCGCTGGCGGCTATGCCGACGTGACCAACGAGGCTGCCATCCGCAAGATGATCCCCTACAAGTAAAAAAAAAGATGCGCTTTAGAATAGGAGGCTTTTACAATGGCAAGAGTTAAGGGCGCAATGATGACCCGCAAGAGAAGAAATAAAATCCTGCGCATGGCTAAGGGCTACTGGGGTGCCAAGAGCAAGCATTTCAAGATGGCGAACCAGCAGGTGATGAAGTCCCTGACCTACGCTTACGTGGGACGCCGCCTGAAGAAGCGGGATTTCCGCCGCCTGTGGATCACCCGCATCAGCGCCGCCTGCAAGATCAACGGCATGAACTATTCCACCTTCATGCACGGCCTGAAGGCCGCTGGTGTGGCTATTGACCGCAAGATGCTCTCTGAGCTGGCCATCAACAATGAGGCCGCTTTCAAGCAGCTGGTGGATATGGCCAAGAAAGCCAACGCCTAAGCTGCGGTAGAGGAAAGAAAAACGTTCCCCACCGGTGCCTCGGTACGGATTGTACCGGGGCGCTTTTTCGGAGCGGGAAGGGAGAACCCATGGAAAATCTGATTATTCGGAATGAGACGGCAGGAGACCAAAGGGAAGTGGAGCGGCTGATCCGGGAGGCGTTCTGGGACGTACACGCCCCCGGTTGCGCTGAGCACTATCTGGCCCACATTTTACGGGGGCATCCTGATTTTGTGCCGGAACTGGACCTGGTGGTGGAGTTGGACGGACAGGTGGTGGGCAGCATCCTGTATACCCGGGCCGCTCTGGAGGACGAGGCCGGGGAGCGCAAAACCATCCTCGCATTTGGACCAATCGCCGTTCACCCGGCCTTCCAGCGGCGGGGGGATGTCAAGCTGCTGATCGAGAGATCCCTTGCGCGAGGCCGGGAGCTGGGATATGAGGCAGCCGTCATTTTCGGCAATCCGGACAACTACGCCAGCAGTGGATTTAAAAGCTGCAAAAAGTACAATATCTGTACCGGAGACGGCGTGTTTCCTGCCGCCATGCTGGCAAAGGAGCTGTGTCCCGGCGCCCTGGACGGCAGGAAGTGGACGTACTGCGAGAGCCCGGCCTACCAGTTCGACCCAGCGGACGCCCAGGAATTTGACCGGCAGTTTCCGCCCAAGGAGAAGGGCTGGCGGCCCAGCCAGGAGATGTTCTACATCATGAGCCATGCGTCCCTTCAATAGCGGCGAAGGAGGAGAAGAACTATGAAAATCGCGTTGGCGTCGGCCAGATTCATTAATAATAATGTCCACTTTAACCTGGAGCAGATCCGCCGGTACGCCCGTGAGGCAAAAGGGGCCGGGGCAGACCTGCTCTGCTTTGGAGAGGCTTTTTTGCAGGGCTTTGACGCCCTGAACTGGGACTACGTCCATGACAGGGAAATCGCAGTCGCCACAGATTCCGGCGTTTTTGGGGAGCTGCGGGCCCTGACGGAGGAGGTGGGCATCGATTTGCTTTTTGGCTTCATAGAGCGGGCCGGGGAGGTGCTGTACTCCTCCTGTGCCCTCTTGGAAGGCGGCAAAATGCTCCACCTGTACCGCCGCATTTCCAAGGGGTGGAAGGAGTATGAGAAAACCGGCGAATGGTATCAGGAGGGCGGTGCGCCGGAGGTCTTCTCCTATCGGGGGAAGCAGTGTCTTATCACCCTGTGCGGGGACCTGTGGGACTTTCCGGAGCGGTTCCGGCTGGGGGAGGAGCTTCTCATCTGGCCGGTTTATGTGAATTTCTCGCTGGAGGAGTGGGTGCGCCAGCGGGGCTGCTACGTGACCCAATCCGCGCTGGCCTGCCGCCATGTGCTGTTGGTAAACTCCGTCACCAGCCCACCGGACGTAGTCTCTTATGGCGGGTGTTACGAGTTTGTGGACGGGGCGGTCCGGTCTGCCCTGGAGCCGGGGCAGGAAGGGCTCCTGGTGGTGGAGGTTTAACCCTCCGGCGGCGTCCAGGGGATTTTTGTACCCACGCAGTGGTTGATGGGCACGCCCTCCCCGTGGAATTTGGCTTCGTAGTCGGTCATGACTCCCTGGGGGCCGTTTTCGTGGAGATGACGGGTCACCTGGCTGAGGTCATATCCCGCCGCCGGAAACTCCAGCACAGAAAACTCAAATAATGGGCGGTTGTCGGTCTTGAAGTGGACCTGGCCGCCCATTTTTAATACCTTCCGGTAGGTCTCCAGAAATCCCCGGTGGGTGAGGCGGCGTTTGGCCTGCCGGTTGGCGGGCCAGGGGTCGCAGAAGTTGATGTAGACGAGGTCCACCTCGTCTCCGGCGAAGTAGTCTGGCAGCAGGGCCGCATCACCCACCACGAAAAAAACATTTTTCAGCTCCATGGACATGGCCCGCTCCATGGCCACTACCAGGGCGTCCGGGACCCGCTCCACGGCGATGAACAGGACGTCCGGGTTCTGACGGGCGGTCTCGGCAGTAAAACGGCCCTTGCCGCAGCCCAGCTCCACCCGCAGTTCCCGGGCTTCCGGCATCAGCTCCTCCCGCCAATGGCCCTTCAAGGCGAAGCCGTCCCGGATGTGGCAGGGGGCGCAGCGCTCCATACGGGGGAGCAGATTCTTCTTTTTCCGCATTCGCATGTGGTTTGTTCCTCCTGGATATTTTCTCCTGATTGTACCACACATGGCGGGGAAATACAACGGTGAGGTTTTCTGAAAATAAAACAACTGTGATGTGGGATAGATGCAAAAATGATGCACGTGGAAATAAAATATAAATATGGAAGAGGGAACCTTCTGGTTCCACTTTACGTCTATTGTTTCAAACAGATTGACAAATAAGTAAGGAGGAAGACAGATGAAGAAGAACGGCAAGAAGCTGGCCGCCCTGCTGCTGGCGGCGTGCCTGCTGTTGGGCCTGGCGGCCTGCGGCGGCGGGGGGGACAGCGATGGTCCCCAGCAGATCAGCGGCACCATCTACGTACCCACCTTTACCAGTATCACGTCGGAGGCTGAGTACATCCAACAGGGCTGCGCGGACAGCGAGTACATCTATTTCATGGGCAACGTTCAGGGGGAAGAACACGAGGAGACCAGTACCTGGACAGATGAGAACGGCGTGGAACAGACGGAGACCTACACCTACTATGATTACGTGACCAAGCTCTTTCGAGTCCCCCTTGCCGGCGGTACGGCGGAGGAGCTCAGCGGCTTTGAACCCATCCAGCTCCCAGAGGACTCCCCGGAGGGCAGTGTGGACATCAGCGGCCTGCGCGCTGGCGCGGACGGTTCGCTGTGGGTCACAGAGAATATGTATATCTATACCTACGACCTGCCGGAGGACTTTGACGAGACTACTGACAGCAAATGGAATTACCAGACTGGCGAGACTAACACCATGTTCGTGCGCAAGCTGGACAAGACCGGCGCGGAGCTGGACCGCTTTACCATGGAGAACATTGCGGAAAAGGCGGGGCTGGATTTTTCCTACAGCACCATCGTTGACGACGCCGGAACCATCTACACCAATTCTGAAACAAAGGTGGCGGTGCTGGACAGGGATATGAACCTTCTCTTCTCCCTTGACGGCAAGGATATGTATGGCGAAATGGTCATACTGGGGGACGGCACCGTGGGAATGCGCCAGTCCTATTACGACGAGGAGACCCAGACCAGCGGCTCCCGCCTGCAAGTCATTGATGTGACCGCTAAGGCATGGGGAGCTAGCTATGAGCTGAGCCAGTACGCCTACGAAGTGTACACCGGCGGTGGAGACTACCTCTTTTATTACCGCAACGGCACATCTGTGTATGGCCGGAAGGCGGGAAGCGAAGAGGGGGAGAAGGTGTTCTCCTGGATCAATGCCAATATCGACCAGGATCAGGTACAGTTTTTTACCTTCTTGTCCGACGGCCGGGTGGCGGCGCTGACCCGGGACTGGAGCGGCGAAACGGTCAAATATGAGATTGCCACTCTCACCCCCACTGACGCCTCCACGCTGCCCCCCAAAACCACGCTTACCTATGCCTGCATGGGGCTGGGGTATGACGTGCGCAACAAGATCATTGAATTCAACAAGACCAGCGACCTCTACCAAATTGAGGTGCAGGACTACGCCGAGTACAACACCGGCGAGGATAACACTGCGGGGCTGACCAAGCTGAACACCGAGATTCTGGCCGGGCGGGTGCCCGATATTCTGGATGCCAACAGCAATATGCCCATCAGCCAGTACAGCTCCAAAGGCTTGCTGGAGGACCTGTGGCCCTATATTGAGAACGACCAGGAGATCGGCGGCCGGGAGGGCGTCATGGAAAACGCCCTGAAGGCCGCGGAGCAGGACGGTAAGCTCTATCAGATTTTCAACATGTTCGATATCCGCACTGTGGTGGGCGCTGCCAGCGTGGTGGGGGACCGCACCAGTTGGACCCTCTCAGACCTCCAGGCCGCCTTGGCCGCCATGCCTGAGGGCAGCACCATCTTTGGTGAGAGCGACACCAAGGAGAACATGCTCACCAACATCCTCTCCTGCAACATCGACAGTTTTGTGGACTGGTCCACCGGCTCTTGCAGCTTTAACGGCGACAGCTTCAAGGCGCTGCTGGAGTTCTGCAACAGCTTCCCGGCGGAGTATGACTGGGAGAGCGTTGACTGGGATGAGTTTGAGAGCGACGACACCCGGGTTTTTAAGGGCAAACAGATGCTCAGGCTCATCTACCTGGACAGCTTCACAGTGCCCCAGCTCAATAAAGGCATGTTCGGCGGCGAGATCAGCTTCGTGGGTTACCCCATGGAGGACGGCAGCATCGGCAGCAGCTTCCAGCCTATGGGCGGCTATAATTTCGCTATGAGCGCCACCAGTAAGAACAAGGAGGCTGTATGGTCCTTTATCCGTCAGGCTCTCCTGCCTCAGCTGGAGGAGGAGTACTGGATTAACGACTTCCCCGTTAACCGTCAGGATTTTGAGCGGTATATGAACGACGCCTTGACTGTGAAGTACATTACAGATGAAAACGGCCAGCAGATCCTGGATGAAAATGGCGAGCCCATGAAGGAATCCCGGGCCTCCTGGTGGATTGATGACGACCACCAGATTGAGGTCTATTCCGCTACCCAGGAGGAAGTGGACCAGGTTATGGACCTCTACAACAGCATTACTACCATCTGGCGCTATGATGATAACATTTTCAATATCATCAAAGAGAATGCGGGGCCCTACTTTGCCGGGGACAAGGCCCTGGATGACGCGGCCAACCTGATCCAGAGCGCGGTGAAGCTGTACATCGGGGAGCAGATGTAAGGCGGACCTGGGACGCGGGAACCGGAAAACCGGTTCCCGCGCCTTAAGATTTCTCCGTCATGCCAGTTAAGCTTTTCTTAAGGAAAAATAACACAGAAATGATGGGGGAAGGATGCAAATTTGATGCATGAAAGAGTACAATTGTGAACGTACCATTTCATGCGAGCAAGGAGGTTTACCCATGAAGACACACGGAAAAAAGCTGACAGCGCTCTTGCTGGCGTTGTGCATTGTTCTGGGGCTTGCGGCCTGCGGCAGCGGCGGGGACGATAAAAAGGACGGCCCTGAGCAGCTCAGCGGCACCGTTTATGTGCCCACCTTTATTGATTTGGACCTGGAAGCAGACTACATCAACAGCGCCTGCTGCGATGGCACGAATGTCTATATTGTAGCTGACGCCAGCAGCGAGGAGATTACTGAATCAGAAACAGGGGAGACGATCACCACCCACAGCTACCGAACCACCATTTTCCGGGTTTCTCTGGAGGACGGCAGCGTGACGGAGCTGGAGAACTACGAGCCCGCCTATTCCTTCGAGAACAGCGACGATGGCTGGTTCAATATTGACAGTATTTCTGCTGGTGCGGACGGCACCCTATGGGTCTCTGAGCGGGCGTACATTTATGAGTTCGACCTGCCGGAGGACTTCGACGAGGAGACCGGCAACAAGTGGGACTTTCAGACAAGCAGGAATGTAGAGCTGCGCCGGCAGCTGGACAGCACCGGCAAGGAGCTTAACTCCATTGATACCAGCACCATGCAGGAGAAGCTGGGAGAGGTGGACTACATTAACAGCACGGCCATGGATGCCGAGGGGTGCTTCTATATCTCCGGCGGCGGACCGAACGGCTCCAAAATCGCCGTGCTGGATAAGGACATGAACGTGCTCTTCACCGTGGACGACGACTCCTGGGGAGATCTCACTCTGCTGGGCGATGGGACGATGGCTGTGCGCCGCCGGGACCCCGAGGGGAACCTCGCGCTGACAGTACTGGATAAGGCCGCTAAGGGGTGGGCGGCCGATTCATATCCGCTGCCCTATAGCGCCAACAACATCTACAACGGTTCGGAGAAATACCTCTTCTACTATAACAGCGGCGAGTCCCTGTACGGCTACAATGCTGAAACTCAGGAGGGGGAGCGGCTTTTGAGCTGGAGTGCCGCGGACATCAATATGGACCGGCTGGTATTCTTCCCCTTCCTGGCCGATGGCCGGGTGGCCGCCATGTCCCAGGACTGGGTCAGGACCAATCAGGGTGACGACTACTCCACCAAGCAGGTCACCGAGCTGGCCATCCTGGAGGAGAAGGACGCCTCTGTCTTGGCTGATAAGACCGTGCTGACCTTCGCCACCATGGGGCTGGGGTCGGATATGCGCGCCAGCATCATCAAGTTCAACAAAACCAGCGATAAGTACCGCATTGAGATCAGGGACTACTCTGAGTACAGCACAAAGGATGACTATCAGGCGGGCCTGACCAGGCTGAACACAGAGATCCTAGCTGGAAATGTGCCGGACATTCTGGCGGTGAGCGGCCTGCCTATGCGGCAGTACGGCGCAAGGGGTGTGCTGGAGGACCTGTGGCCCCACATTGAGAATGATCCGGATATTGGCCGGGACAGTCTGATGGACCGGGTCTTTACTGCGGCGGAGCAGGATGGCAAGCTCTACCAGGCATTTGACAGCTTCAGCATCAGTACCGTCATCGGCTCACGGGACGTGGTGGGCGACGGCCTGGGCTGGACCCTGGAGGAGATGAAAGCCGCTCTGGCCAAGATGCCCGATGGCTGCGCTATCTTCGGCGAAAGCGACACCAAAAGTGGTATGCTCCAGTATATCCTGGCTTTGAATGTGGACGCCTACATCAACTGGAATAGCGGCGAATGTAGCTTTGACAGCGACGCGTTCAAAGCTGCGCTGGAGTTCTGCAACAGCTTCCCGGCGGAGTACGACTGGGAGTCCCGGGGCGAGGACTACGAGGACGAGCCCACCCGCATCGCGGCGGGCAAGCAGATGCTTATAACCATGGGCTTGGACGGCTTCGGCGACTTCCAGGTTTACGAGGCCATGTTTGCTGGCGCGGAGGGACTGCAAACCTATGAACGCAACTACAGCTCTGGCTCCGGGGAAACGTTTACGATGGTGGGGAGTTCATCGAGTTCCGACGGCGTCATTGATATGGGAAATGTCTCCCAGCGGCTGATTCCAGGCCGGTACGTCACCTTCAAGGGATTCCCCATGGAAGACGGCAGCTGCGGTAGCAGCTTCACCATCCGCAACAGTCTGGCGATGTCCAGCACCTGCAAGGATAAGGAAGGCGCGTGGTCTTTCATCCGCGAGATGCTGCTTCCCAAGGAGGACCGGCGGTTTTATGACAGCTACGGCTGGGCTTTCCCCTCCAATAAGGAGGATTTTGACGCGGCGGCCGCTGACGCGATGGAGGTGGAGTATGTCACAGACTACGAGGGCAACCAGGTCCTGGACCAGAACGGCAACCCCGTGCAGGAGAGCAAGGGCGGCTGGAGCTGGGACAACCTGAACATCGACCTTGTGGCCACCAGCCAGGAGGAGTACGACCAGATCATGGAGCTCTATAACACCATAGACACAGTCTCCGAATACGACACCAATGTTTATGACATTGTCAACGAGATGGCTGGCAGCTATTTCAGCGGAGACAAGAGCCTGGATGAGACAGCCAGCCTAATCCAGGGTAAGGTGCAGCTGTACATCAATGAAAATCGGTAAAGCCGGGGGAAAAAGGCCTCCAAATGGGGAGAAAAAGGCCGTCCGGAAGGGACGCACTGCCCGCCAGGCGTGGGACCAGGGGAATGACCGGCTGCGGGATACCCTTTGCAGCGTGGGCTTCCTGGGGCCCAGCGTGGTGGGAGTGGCGGTATTTTTCATCGTGCCCTTTCTGGTGGTGGTCTACTACTCCGTAATACGAAGCCCCATCAATCCGGAGTTCGTGTTTCTGGACAACTTCAAGGCGGTTTTGCAGAACACCTCTTTCCGGACGGCGGCAAAAAATACCGCCATGTTCTCCGTCATTGCGGTGCCTTTGGCAGTGGTGCTGAGTCTTTCGCTGGCTCTGCTGCTGGAGTGCCGCATCCCCTGTAAGAGCCTCTTCCGAACCTTCTTCCTGAGCCCCATGATGGTGCCGGTGGCGTCGGTGGTGCTGATTTGGCAGGTGGTGTTCCACTACCGGGGAACGCTGAACGTGGTCCTGGCCAATTTCGGCGTGGAGCCTGTGGACTGGCTGAACTCGCCCTACTGCCTCATGGTCATTGTGGTGCTGTTCTTGTGGAAGAATCTGGGATATAATATGATTCTCTTTATGGCGGCGTTGAACAACATCCCCAAGGAACTGCTGGAGGTGGCGGATGTGGAGGGGGCCTCTGCGGCCCACAAATTCTTTAACATCAAGCTCCGCTATCTCTCTCCCACGGTGCTGTTCGTGGCGATCTTGTCCATCATCAACTCATTCAAGGTCTTCCGGGAGATCTACCTGCTCACGGGGAACTATCCCTACGACGGGCTCTACATGATGCAGCACTTCATGAATAACACCTTCATCTACCTGGACTATCAGAAAATGTCCACGGCGGCGGTGCTGATGGCGCTGGTGATGGTGGCGCTGATTGCGCTGCTGTTCAAAGCGGAGGATATTTTCGGAAAGGACGTTGAGGGATGAAAAAGAAACGCTATTTCGGCCGCTTTGCTCTGACGTTGCTGGCGGCGGGGTTCGCCCTGACGTTTTTGCTGCCAACAGTGCTGACCATCTCCAACTCCTTCATGACGCAGAGCGAAATCAGCGCCAACTACGGCAAGGTGTTTTCTAATGTATCTGGCAGCGACGGGAAGACGTATATCGCGGAGACGGTGAACCTGAAGTTTATCCCGGATAAGGTGAGCCTGAGCCAGTATATCAACGTGCTCATCCGCAGTCCGGACTACCTTCTGAAGTTCTGGAATTCGGTGATCTTGGTGGTGCCAGTGGTGCTGTTGCAGTTGGCGGTGGCGTCAGTGACGGCCTACGGCTTTACCCGGTGGCGGGGGAAGGTACGAGCGTTCCTGTTCTTCTTCTATGTTATTTTGATGCTGATGCCCACCCAGGTGACCCTGGTGCCAAACTACTTGGTCAGCGGGTGGCTGGGAATTCTGAACACAAGATGGGCGATTATTTTCCCGGGCATGTTCGCGCCCTTTTCCGTGTTTCTGCTGACGAAGTCCATGCGCCGGATTCCTGGGTCCCTTATTGAGGCGGCAAAGCTGGACGGGTCCAGCGAGTGGCAGGTGTTCAAGGACATCTGCCTGCCCCAGTGCAGGAGCGCCCTGTACTCGGTGGCGATTCTGGTGTTTATCGACTACTGGAACATGGTAGAGCAGCCTATCGTGCTGCTGCCGGACGCGGCCCAGCAGCCGCTCTCGGTATACCTCTCCACGATCAACGCCAACGAAGTGGGCTTGGCGTTTGCTATTGCTACAATCTATATGGTGCCCTGCCTGTTGCTGTTCCTCCACGGCGAGGACTACCTGGTGGAGGGGATTGCGCACCAGGGCTCGGTGAAGGGCTAAAAATGTTTTGGTCAAGCCTCTTTGCAGGCTTGCAGGGGCCAGGGGCATAGCCCCGGTTCGCCGTCCAGTAGGCGGCGAAATCCCATGAAAGGATGGAAATTAATGGAAGTCAAAGAAAAATCCAAAAAGAGGGAGCTTATCAAGACTATTGCCATCATCTTTTTGGTGATTCTCTTGATTCTCACCTTCTTTTCCAACACCTTTATGAATTACTCCCTGCCCGAGGTGGCCACACAGATGGTGAGCTCCGGCACGATCAACGCGAAAATTCGGGGGAGCGGCTCCGTTTCGGCCAACGAGAGCTACGAGGTGATTATCAACCAGACCCGGGAGGTGCGTTCTGTATGCGTGAAGGTGGGGGACGCCGTGCAGCAGGGGGACCTGCTGTTCGTGCTGGGCGACATTGAGAGCGAGGAGCTGAAAAATGCTCAGGAGCAGCTTCAGACGCTGGAGCTGGACTATCAGAAGCAAATCCTGAACCTCTCCAAGCAGTACGCCTCCGACGACTTGACTGTGCGCGGCATCCAGCTGGACCTGGAAAGGGCCATCGCTCAGCGGGACGAAAACTTGGTGACGGATGCGGAGGTCTCCTATGCCAAGGGGGATCTGGCGGCGGCGAGGTCCCAGCTGAGTCAGACGGAACTGATTTTGGGGGAGCTGAACGCTAGCCAGGGCGACGATGAACAGACAACGGAGGCCCGGGAAAAGGTGGCGGAGCTGACAACCAAGGTCAATACCCTGACAGAACAGGCAAAGGGGTACGAGGAGGAGCTGGAGAAACTGGACACCGGCGCCAGTTTGGATGCGGAGCGGAAAATCCAGGATGCGAAAAACGCGCTGGACAAGGCCCAGACCAAGTGGGCCGCGGACTGGGCGGGAAACCTGACGTACCTGAGGAGGCTCTCAGGCTTTACAAGCCTGAGCACTTCGCCTCACGCTTTTTCCAGCAGCGAGCAGGTAGAGATTGAGCGGCAGCTGAGCAACCTCAAACAACAGGAGGAGGACATCAAGCAGCAGTATCAGAACTGGACGCCCACTACACCGCCGGGTGACGAGGATGGCGGCGGCACAACAAAGCCCGCTGATACCTATGATTACATCTACGAAAAGGTTCGGGCCGCCTACGACGCGGTGTTGGCTAGTCAGGCAGCTATGGAGACCGCTCAGGAGACCTACAACCGTGCCCTGGAGGATAAGGACAGCGCCAGCAGCTCCACGGCCCAGCAGCGGCAGGTCCTTCAGCAGAAGCTGAACGCCGCCCGGCAGGAGCTGTCTGCGGCTCAGATCCAGCTGCGGGAGGCCCAGGCCCAGCTGGATGCCGCCGCCAACTCTAACAGCCAGCTGAAAAACCAGATTAAGGTGTATGAGTCCAGCAAGCGGGATTTGGAGTCCAGAATCGCGGACCTGGAGGCCAATCTAACAGCGCTGGAGGAGAAGAAAAAGCTCCATGAGGCCGCGCTGGACCTGATTACGGAAAAGCAGAAGGCTCTGGAGGAGGCTCTCTCTGGAAAGGATATTGATAAGCAGCTGAACAATCTGGATTTGCAGGCCAAACGGTTGGAGATTGAGCGGCAGCAAGCCCTAGTGGCCAAATACAAAGAGGAGTCTGTGGATACGGAAATCACCTCCAAGGTTTCCGGCGTGGTGCGGACTATCAACGTGACCGCCGGAAAGGAGAACACCTCCGGGGAGGCTATGGCAGTGATCGACGTGATAGATCGGGGATATACTATTAAAATTTCTGTCACTAACGAGCAGGCCAAGGCGGTCAAGATCGGTGATACTGCCGAGGTGACCAACTATCGCTGGAGCGACATCACCGCTACTCTGGAGGCCATTACCTCGGATCCCTCCGCGCCGGGACAGAAGAAATTCTTGGTGTTCCGGGTGACAGGCGAGATCGAAGCGGGGTCCAACATCAGCCTATCCATCGGCCAGAAGAGTACGGTTATGGATACGGTGGTGCCTAAGAGCGCCTTGCGGGAAGACACCAACGGCAAATTTGTCCTGGTGGTCACCAGTAAGAGCACGCCTCTGGGCAACCGCTATACCGCCACCCGTGTGGACGTGCAGGTGCTGGCGGAGGACGACAACAATGTGGCGGTGACTGGCGTGGCCGCCAACGACTACGTCATCACCACCTCCAGCAAGCCGCTGGATCCCGGCAGTCTGGTCAGGATGGTGGAGAACCCATGAGAAAGCTCTTTCACTGGCAGGGCGGGGGACTGAGCCTCAAGCAGAGGCTTCTGCTGATTTTGAATATCGTGCTGCTGCTGGCTATGGCGGCGTCCCTGTTTGGGGTGCGGGCCATGGCGGGCACGCTGGAGTCCCTCACCGCCGCAGAGCGGTTCCGGGGAGGCGGGGAGATTCGTTTTGCCCAGTTGGCCTGCTTTCTGCCGGTGGGGGAGGGGAAGACGGAGGACGATATCTACTCCTTCCAGCAGAGCCTGGACAGCAAAATGCTGGAGCAGTCTTTGGAGGCCCCCGAGGGAGGCAGCCTCTATATCGACGCATACTGCGGCAGCGCCACTATGAGCGTCAGCGCGGGGGGAGGCTCGGCCAATGTGGAGGCGGTAGGAGTGGGAGGAGATTTCTTCTATTTCCACCCCTTCCTCCTGCGCAGCGGCGCGTATATAGACGGCGAGGACCTGATGGACGATCTGGTGCTGCTGGACGAGGAGATGGCCTGGAAGCTTTTTGGCGGCACAGATTTGGCTGGAATGAGCCTCTCCATCAACGGCGAGCCTTTTGTAGTGGCAGGCGTTATCAGCCGGGAGGATGATTTTGCCTCCCGGCGGGCCTACAGCGGGGAGGGCGGGCTCTTTATGTCTTTTTCCGCTATGAAAAGACTGGATGAGGATGCGTCCATCAGTTGCTATGAGGTGGTTATGCCGGACCCCATCAGCGGATACGCCAAGGGGGTTGTCAAGGACTCCTTCCCGGTGGGGAAGGGGGACGTGGTGGAGAACAGCAACCGCTATGGATTTGTGCATCTGGTGACAGAGGTCATCGGTGGATTTGGCCAGCGGTCTATGCGGACGAACGGCGTGGTGTATCCTTATTGGGAGAATGCGGCGCGACTGACAGAGGACTATGCGGCGCTTCTGCTGGCTTTGGCGGCGGTGTTTGGTATTTGTCCGGCGGTCTTCGGGCTGGTATCCGGGGTTCTGGGTGTCCGCCGGGGGTATCGGTATCTTAAGAAAACGGTACCGGAAAAGGTGGAGGCCAGCGTGGAGAAGCACCGGGAGGAGCGCCTCGAGAAAAAATTTCGTAAATAACTTGCGGCCCTACGCTTTTTCTTGAGAGAAAAGGGACAAGAAATACCCGGAGGAGAGTGACCCATGGCGGAACTGAGCTTGCGAAAAGTAAAAAAGGTCTACGACAACACCGTAGTGGCGGTGCAGGCGTTTGATCTGGAGATTGCGGACAAGGAATTTATTGTGCTGGTAGGACCGTCCGGGTGTGGGAAATCCACTACGCTGCGGATGGTGGCCGGGCTGGAGGAGATTACAGATGGCGAAATCTACATCGGCGGGAAGAAGGTCAACAACGTGCCGCCGAAGAGCCGGGACATCGCCATGGTGTTCCAGAACTACGCGCTCTATCCTCATATGACGGTCTATGACAACATCGCCTATGGCCTGAAGCTACGGAAATTTCCCAAGCGGGTCATCGACCAGAAGGTGCGGGAGGCGGCGGAGATTCTGGATATTACAGAGCTGCTCAAGCGTAAACCCAAGGCTCTCTCCGGCGGACAGCGGCAGCGGGTTGCCATTGGCCGGGCCATCGTGCGGGAGCCTCAGGTGTTTTTGATGGATGAACCCTTAAGTAACCTGGACGCCAAGCTGCGCAACCAGATGCGGGCCGAAATTATCAAGCTGCGGCAGAAGGTGAATACCACCTTCATCTACGTTACCCACGATCAAACCGAGGCCATGACCCTGGGAGACCGGATTGTCATTATGAAGGAGGGCTTTGTCCAGCAGGTGGGCACGCCCCAAGAGGTGTTCCACCACCCGGCGAATCTCTTTGTAGCGGGCTTTATTGGTACGCCCCAGATGAATTTCTTTGACGCGGAGCTGGTGCGGCAGGGGGACCAGTACGCCGTGCGGCTGGGGACCGCGCAGGTGCCTCTCTCGCCGGAGAAGCAGGCCCGGCTGTTAGCGGGAGATGTGCAGTCTCAGGCGGTTACCTTGGGTGTGCGGCCGGAACATATTGTGCTCACAGAGGAGGAGAACGCCGTTCCCGCTCAGGTGGATGTATCGGAGATGATGGGCAGCGCGGTACATATCCACGTGGCTGCCTGCGGGCGGGATGTGGTCATTGTGGTGCCGGTCAGCGAGGAGGAGGCGGAGGCCGGGGACCGGTTTCTGCGGGGCACCCAGGTGCGTTTTACGTTCCGGGGCAGCGCGGCCCATGTATTCGACCGGGAGTCGGGACAAAATCTAGAGCGCCGGGAGAACCCGCCGCCCGTTGCTGAGCAGCCGGAGGAAGCTGCGCCGGAGCTGGCGGTTGCGGTAGAGCAGCTGGAGGAGGAAATCCATACAGCGGGTGACCCCTTCACGGAAGACGGACAGAACGGATAAAAGAAGTGCGGCGGACCATTGGTCCGCCGCATTTTGCCGGTATTGGGGATTCTAGCGCCCAAGGCGCTCCAAGCCGCTTTTGCCAATCAGATCCTCCAGTTCATCCCAGGTCAGGCGCAGCTCTACGCTGCCCATGGCGTAGGGGCCTAGGTCGTAGGGGGAGTAGATCACCAACATCCCCTCCCCATCAAAGAGTACGGCGGCCTCATTCCAATGTGCGATAATTTCTTGGTAGTCCGGCCAGTAGTTGCCTTTATTTTCCGCGATGCCGTCCGCTTTTTCCACCAGTAATGCCGCTGCACCGGTGCGGAAAGATTCTGGGTCCCCAGCGATTTGGGTGGGGTCGATGAACTGTCCGGATTCCAGGTCAAAGAGGAAGCTGGAGGTATACCGGTTGGGGTGTGCGCCGCCGGTATAGCTGGTGTTGTCAATCCGGACGCTGATGATCTGGCCCAGAAAAGCCGCGCTGGCGGCGGTTTCGTCGTAATACGCCGACCTGAGGCCGAAGGTGTCATAGTCGTATCGGGCGGTGTCGCCCAAATCCCGGCCTACCTGTACGGAGTCGTCCATAATGGAGAGCATTCTGCTGTTAAAATTATCCATATTCCGCTGTGCCGTTTCTGCCTTCTCTGGGGACAGGTCTTCTAGGTTCAGCACTGAGAGATTGAGAAGCTGGTAGTTATAATGGGCTAGCTCCCCGCCCTCCTCCAGATTAAATTGGTTCTCGCTTGTAATTACATCCATGTGGTAGTCCGGCTCCGCATAATTGGGGGGAGGATCTTGCTCCATTGGGTCGGGATCGGGGCGGTGTACAAATCCGGCGCAAGCCGCCAGCAGGCACAGGCAGGCCGCCAGAAAAACAGCAAATTTTTGTTTCATAAAATGCTCCTTTGGATACGAAATAGCGGGACTTACAGCATCACCGGCCCGGCGGTATACTCAGTTCCCGGCTTTGCCTGGGACAGATCCGGATAGGCCAGTGTGTAGAGGTCCGTACACCGGGCCTCCTGGTCAAAAATCCGCTGGGCTTCCCGGTCCAGGCGCCGGACGTGGGCAGGTTTAACAAGCACTGGAAGGGAGGCGGCCTTCTTCATCTGCCGCAGCAGCATCCGGCCCCGGGCCGTGGTGCCGAGAACCCGGAGATAGGGGGGCGTTTCCCCTTGGGCAGCCTGGGGAACGCCCAGATAACTTTGCAGCAGCATCCGCCGCAGGCGGGCCAAGGGGTAGCGTTTGGTTTTTACAGCGGAGAGCAGGTCCTCCAGGCTGGAGGCAGTGTGGACCGCGCGATAAAAGCGGTGGTAGAGTCCCTCGCCGCCGCCGTCGTAGAGGAAAAACTCCTCCTCAGCCATCCGGCGCAGCTGGGACAAAACCGCCCGCTGGCAGCGCTCTATGGATACCGGGGCCCGCCCGGCAGCGGTCTCCTGGCTGACGAGGGCGGCGGTGGAATCAGGCAGGCCGGTGTGCCAGTCCAGCTGGAGGAGCATCCTTTGCCGGATAGCGCTGGCGGAGGGGCAGCCGCAGTCCTCGCTGCTGTCGTGGGCGGCGCCGGTTCTGGGCAGCGCCACAGGGAGAAGGGGGGAGGCTTTTAGCGCACGGAGGTACTCCACCGCCAAGGTGTTGTTGGGGGAGGCCAAGCACACCGCCGCATCCCCCGCCAAAGCCTGGACTGCGGCCTGCCGGGCGGCGGCAAAGGTCATACCCTCCCCGGTGAACCGGTGGAGCAGCTCGCGGAAGGCTTCACTCTCTAGACAGTCCGCAACACTTTGCAAAGGATCCAGCGCCCCGCACTCACAGCCGAAGGCCAAGTGCGTCACTACACCGGCGGCGGAAAGCGCGGCGACGCCCCCTTGGGCGAACCGTTCTGCTCCGGCAGCGGACCAGGGGGTGGGCAGCTCCAGTACCAAGTCCACCCCTCCCAGCAGAGCCGATTCTGCCCGGGTGTGCTTGTTGAGAATGGCGAAGCTCCCGCGCTGGACAAAATTCCCGCTCATGCAGGCTACCACGGCGGTGCCCGTCCCCAGACGGCGGCGGATCTCCGCCACTTGCCAGGCGTGGCCCCGGTGGAAGGGGTTGTACTCCGCAATCACGCCCGCAACGGCCATAGGCCCCCTCCTCCACGACAAGCGCCGGTCCACAACAAAAATTTCGGAAAAACTTCCGAAAAAACAGTTGTCTAACCGGCAAGAATGGTCTACAATATAAGATGTGTTTATTGTAGCTGGGGCTGGCTGGAAATGCAAGCCACAGTACGGAAACAAAAGTGACAAAACAATAACAATCAAGAAGGACAAGGAGAGAAAACCCATGAAAATTCTGATTATCAATGCCGGAAGCTCCTCCCTGAAGTACCAGTTCATGGAATCTGAGGGCGGCCAGGTCTTTGCTAAGGGCCTCTGCGAGCGCATCGGCATTGACGGGCGGCTGACCCACAAGGTTCCCGGTCGGGAGGATGTCAAGCAGGACATCCCCATGCCCACTCACAGCGAGGCCATCCAGGCGGTTCTGGACATCATGGTGGACCCGGCGAAGGGCGTTATTGCCACTACGGATGAGATCGCGGCGGTGGGCCACCGGGTGCTCCACGGCGGCATGGCTTTCACGGAGAGCTGCATCATCGACGATGCCTGCATTGCGGCTATTGAGAAGTGTATCCCCCTGGGGCCCCTCCACAACCCCGCAAACCTCATGGGCATCCGGGCCTGCCAGGCTATCATGCCAAACACCCCCCAAGTGGCTGTGTTTGACACCGCTTTCCATATGACCATGCCCCCCAAGGCGTACATCTACGCCATCCCCTATGAGTACTATGAGAAGGACGATGTGCGCCGCTACGGGTTCCACGGCACCAGCCACCGCTATGTCTCCGCCCGTGCTATTGACATGCTGGGCAACCCGGCCCACAGCAAGGTTATCTGCTGCCATCTGGGCAATGGCTCCTCCCTCTCCGCCGTGGTGGACGGCAAATGTGCGGACACCACCATGGGCCTCGGGCCTCTGGCTGGCTTCCCCATGGGCACCCGCTCCGGCGACGTGGATGCCACGATCCTGGAGTACCTGATGGGCCGGTATGGGTACGATATCAAGGAGATGCTGAACATCCTCAACAAGAAGAGCGGCGTGCTGGGCATCTCCGGAGTCAGCTCCGATTTCCGGGATCTGGATGATGCGGCGGCCAAGGGCAACCAGCGGGCGGCCCTGGCTCTGGAGAAGTTCATCTATGAGGTGAAAAAGTTCATCGGCGCGTATGCCTCTGCCATGGGCGGCGTGGACGCCATTGTGTTCACCGCCGGTATCGGCGAAAACTCCTGCGATTTGCGCGAGAAGATCTGCGAGGGGTTGGGCTACATGGGCGTGGAGATGGACGCGGAGAAGAACAACGTCCGGGGCAAGGAGGTGGACGTGTCCGCCGCCGGTTCCAAGGTGAAGATCTTCGTGATCCCCACTAATGAGGAGCTGATGATCGCCATGGATACCGCAGCCCTCTGCAAGAAGTAAGCAGCGGAATCCGGTATGTAGAACAGCGCGAAAATAGGCGCGGTGTGGCAGAAAAAGCCATACCGCGCTCTTTTTGACCGGCTGCCTGGGACCTGTGGGAATTAACGGTTGCAGGAAATGGAAAAGTATAGTACAATACAGAAAATCTGGAAGGAGAGCCGTTTATGATCTTGGAAACCAGCCGCCTCGTTCTCCGGGAGATGACCCGGGAGGACTACGCTGCTCTGTGCGATATTTTACAGGACCCGCTGGTCATGTACGCCTATGAGCACGCCTTTTCAGATCAGGAGGTGTGGGACTGGCTGGACCGTCAGCTGGAGCGCTATATCCGCTATGGCTTCGGCCTTTGGGCTGTGGTGGAGAAGGAGTCCGGCGGCATTATTGGACAGTGCGGCCTCACTATGCAGGATTGGTCTGGCAGGGAGGTGCTGGAGGTGGGATATCTGTTCCGCCGGGACAAGTGGCACAGAGGGTTCGCCACGGAGGCCGCTGCCGCCTGCAAGAACTACGCCTTTCAAACGCTCCGGGCCCGGGAGGTCTTTTCCATCATCCGGGAAAATAATCTCCCCTCCCAGCGGGTGGCCCAGCGTAACGGCATGTCCGTGGTGGGGGCGTTTACCAAGCACTACTACGGTATGGACATGCCCCACCTGGTCTTTGCCGTAAAAAGAAGCGAAAGCTGAGATTTTATACAAGAAAAACGGAGGAACCAAACCGATGGACAACGCATATTTCGATGCCATGGAGGCCAAAATCCCCCAGGGAACCGTCCGCACCCGCTACGCCCCCTCTCCCACAGGCTATATGCATGTGGGTAATCTGCGCACCGCCCTGTACACCTGGCTCATCGCCCGCAGCCGGGGCGGCACATTTATCCTGCGCATTGAGGATACCGACCAGGGCCGTCTGGTGGAGGATGCGGCGGATGTCATCTACCGCACCATGGCCGAGTGTGGCCTCACCCATGACGAGGGACCGGACGTGGGCGGCCCTGTGGCGCCCTATATCCAATCGGAGCGGCGGGATACCTACGGCAGGTACGCGAAGCGCTTGGTGGAGCTGGGGCACGCCTACTACTGCTTCTGCGAGAAAACGGAGAGCGAAGGGGAGGACTTCAGCCGTGCCGCTGACCCCTGCCGGTCCCTGTCCCCACAGGAGGTCCAGGCCAAACTGGAGGCTGGTGCGCCCTATGTCATCCGCCAGAAGATTCCGGAGTCCGGAACCACCACCTTCCACGACGCCATCTTCGGGGATATCACAGTGGAAAACGCCACCCTGGACGATCAGGTCCTCCTCAAGCGGGATGGCCTGCCCACTTACAACTTTGCCAATGTGGTGGACGACCACCTCATGGGAATTACCCACGTGGTTCGGGGCAGCGAATATCTCTCCTCCGCCCCTAAGTACAACCTGCTCTATCAGTCCTTTGGCTGGACGGTGCCCACCTATGTCCACTGCTCCCCGGTGATGCGGGACCAGCACAACAAGATGAGCAAGCGCCACGGCGACCCCTCCTACGAGGACTTGAAAGCGCAGGGCTTTCTCACGGAGGCGATTTTAAACTACGTGGCTCTTTTGGGCTGGAGCCCCCGGGGCGAGCTGGCGGAGCGGGAGATTTTTACCCTGAGCGAGTTGGCGGAGGTGTTCGACCTGGGCGGTATCTCCAAGTCTCCGGCGATTTTCGATATTGAGAAGCTGACCCATTTCAACGCCCTTTACCTCCGGGCCATGGCGCCAGAGGCATTCCACGCGGCGGCGGAGCCCTATATCCGCCAGGGTGTTGGGAATGCAGCTGTGGACACCCGGGCTGTGGCAGAGCTCCTACAGGCCCGGTGCGAGAAGCTGACGGAGATCCCGAAGAAGGTGGACTTCTTCGCGTTTCTGCCGCCGTATGAGAAGGATCTATTTATAAACAAGAAGTCCAAGACCAACGAAGAGGTGTCCCGAGCCATGCTGGAGGCTGCTATTCCGGCCCTGGAGGCCCTGGAGAACTGGGACCAGGAGGCCATCCACGGCTGTCTCATGGACCTGGCCGCCCGCCTGGAGGTCAAAAACGCCACTCTTATGTGGCCTGTACGCATCGCGGCGGCGGGCCGGGCGGTGACGCCCGGCGGCGCGGTGGAGATCTGCCGTATTCTGGGCCGAGAGGAGACTCTGCGCCGCCTACGCCTGGGGCTGGAGAAGCTGGCATGAGCTGGATACGGGAGCAGGCGTCTATGCTGAAAGAATTCCTGGCTGGGGAATTCCGCCGCGTCCTGCTGTACTGCTCGCTGGGCATGGGGGCTGCGGTGCTGCTGGGCGCTGCCGTGGCCCTGGTGAGCCCAGGGTCAATGGTGGCTGCGCTGAACTACTTCATGGACCAGATCGCGGAGAGCGGGGCAGTGGACGGAGCAGGCAACCTGTCTGTGTTCGGTCTTTTGATGAACAATTGGCGGGCCATGCTTTTTACCGCCGCCTATGGCTTCCTCCCATTTTTGTTTCTCCCGGTCCTTAGCCTTCTGATCAACGGAGCCCTTCTGGGGATGCTGGGGGCCATGTATGTGGCAGAGGGGGCGCTGCCGCTATTTTTGGCTGGCATTTTGCCCCATGGAGTATTTGAGCTGCCAGCCCTGGCGTTCTCGATTGCCTGCGGCGTCTGCCTGTGCCGGAACATGTGCCGCCTTGTGACCGGCAGCCCCAGGCGCACACCTATGGTAGAACTGGTGGGGGACCTCCTGCGGGTGCTACTGCTGGTGGTGATGCCGTTGACAGTGGCCGCTGCGTTTATGGAGTGCTACGTGACGCCGGTTGTCATGGGACTTTTAGTATAATGGAAAGGACCGCAGCTATGTCAATCAGCCGCGGTCCTTTTTGTTCATTTTAGTAATACTGGCGCACCACAGCGGTGACCTTCCCCAAGAGCTGGGCGTTGGAACCGTCGATGGGCTGGTAGGCGTCGTTCTCCGGCAGAAGCCATATTGCACCGTTCCGCCGGGAGAGCCGCTTTACCGTGGCCTCCTCCCCCAGCAGTGCCACCACGATTTCACCATTACATGCCGTTTGCTGCCGCTTTACCACCACCAGGTCGTCCGGGAGAATCCCGGCGTTCAGCATGGACTCTCCCCGCACCCGCAGGGCGAAAAATTCATCGTCCCGGCCTCCGCAGTCAAAGACCAGGTAGTCCTCGATACACTCCTGGGCCAGAATCGGCGTGCCCGCCGCCACCCGCCCCAGCACAGGGATGCGGTTGTGGCCCCGCTGCTCTGTGACCACAATGGCCCGGCCCTTGAAGTCGCCTTTCTCAATGAGCCCCTGTTCCTGGAGCCGCTTGAGGTGGAAGTGAACTGTGGACGGGGACTTCAGGCCCACTGCCTGACAGATCTCTCGCACCGAGGGCGCGTACCCCTGCTCTGGGATGATGGTTTGCAGATATTCATAAATCCGCTCGGTCATATCCGTTTTCTTTGGCATGGTTCTGCCCTCCTGCTTATGTTGTGATATTTGTGGAATACTGCCGGTATCCATTCTTTCCTGTCCCTACTATACCATATCCTTGAGAAAAATGCAACGTCTGTTCCTTATTTTTTTTAGAATGCACCTTTGCGCCGCTGCATTACGTGAATTCGCACAGTTCTGCCGGAGGTTTTTCCTGGAAAATCTATGCCTGTGGGGTGGATTGGGGCTTGCGCCCGGTGTGGAGTTTGATTATAATGTGCCTGATTTAATAGGAAGTGAACATTACCCCGTCCCTGGGCGGGCAAAAAGGAGCTTAACGTATGAGCAGACAGGAAGCCTTTGACCAATACAGCCGAGCCCTCAAGCAGGGCCAGAAGACCTATAAGGACCGGGTGTCCCACGGCCGCTACCCCTACCTGCCGGTGCTGGATGAAATCCTGCTGGACGATTCCGTGGTGGCTGGCCGGGTGGATATGGGCGTCATTGAGATCCCCACGGAGCAGATTGCCGGCACAAAAACCGCTGGACGCCGCTCCGCATTTGCCGCCGATTTTATGCCCCTGCTGCCGGCGGATTCCGAGTTTGGCTATAAGTGGATTGAGCTCTGCGCCGCCCATTTGGGGGACGACGGCATCCGGGACCCCATCCGCTGTTACGAGTATCTGGGCCGCTTTTTCGTCCAGGAGGGGAACAAACGGGTCAGCGTCCTCAAAAGCTACAATGCCCCAACCATCCCTGGCTACGTCATCCGCATTATTCCCGAGTGGTCCGAGGACCCGATGGTTCAGGTCTACTACGAGTTTATGCAGTCCTACCAGTTGACGGGGCTCTACCAGGTCCGCTTCACCCGTCTGGGCAGCTTTGCCAAGCTCCAGGCCGCTCTGGGCTATGAGGCGGACCACGCCTGGACGGAGGAGGAGCGCCGGCACTTCCTCGCTAATGTGACATATTTCAAGGCGGCGTTTAAGAAGCTGGGCGGGGAGGACCTGCCTGTTACGGCGGCGGACGCCCTGCTGGTGTGGCTGCGGGTATACCCCTTTGAGGCCCTGAAGGCCCCTGCGCCGGAGCTTCTTAAAACGCTGAGCGCCGTCTGGTCGGATGTGAAGGTCCTCTCCCAGTCCGATCCCATCTCTGTCAGCACTGAGACACAGGAGCAGAAGGAGGAGGCTCCGGCCCCCAAGCTGCTGGGCAGGCTCTTCAAAGCGGTGTTCCCCAACCACCTGAACGTGGCGTTTATTAACGAGTTCTCCCCGGAGGAGAGCGATTGGGTCCGCGCCCATGACTTGGGGCGGCAGTACCTGGAGGCGATGCTGGGCGGACAGGTGACCGTCCAGACCTTCCACAGCGTCCGGCCAGGGGACAGGGCTGTGGCCGCCATGGAGGTGGCGATCGAGGAGGGGGCCCAGGTGATCTTCGCCACTACGCCGCCCCTTATCGACGCCTGCCGGAAAATTGCGGCAAAGTACCCCGCCGTGCGGGTGCTCAACTGCTCCGCCTCCATGCCATACACCGGCGTGCTGACCTACTATAGCCGCATCTACGAGGGGAAATTTATCACCGGGGCCATCGCCGGGGCTATGAGCCTGGATGGCCGGATCGGCTATGTGGCCTCCAACCCTATTTTCGGCGTCCCCGCCAGCATCAACGCCTTTGCCCTGGGGGCCCGTTTGACCAACGCCCGCGCCCGCATTCTGCTCCGCTGGTCCTGCGTGGACGCGGACCCCATGGCCGAGCTGGCCAAGGACAGGGTAGACCTTATCTCCAACCGGGATATCCCCACGCCGGACCGGGTCCAGGAGCCCTGGGGCCTCTGCCAGCGCGGCCCGGACGGCTCTCTGATGCCTCTGGCGTCCCCCTATTGGCACTGGGGAAATTTCTATGTCAAAATCGTCCGAAGTATTTTCAGCGGCGGCTGGGACGCCCTCAGCTCCAAGGACGGCGGTCGGGCGGTGAACTACTGGTGGGGCATGAGCAGCCGGGCCATCGACGTGCTGCTGAGTCAGGACCTGCCCGACGGGGTCAAGCAGCTGGTGGGCATTCTGCGCCAAGGTGTGGTCGGCGGCTCCATCATCCCCTTCCAGCGCTATATCCGCTCTCAGGATGGCACGGTCCGTAGCGAGGGGGACCGGTGGTTTTCCCCGGAAGAGATTCTGCACATGGATTGGCTGGCCGACTGCGTGGAGGGCGGCATTCCGGCTTTCGAGGAGCTGCTGCCCATGAGCCGTTCCATCGTCCGGCTCCAGGGCGTTTACCGGGACAAAATCCCGCCAGAGAAGGAGGGGCCGCTGCTGTGAAGGTGCTGCTGCTTGCCGACAAGGAGAGTGCCTACTACTGGGATTACTACCAGCCGGGGCGTCTGGATGGCATTGACCTTATGATCTCCTGCGGCGATCTGAACGCGAAGTACCTCTCTTTTCTGGTCACTATGGGCCACAGTCCTCTTTTTTACGTCCACGGCAATCACGACCAGACCTATGATCAGCGCCCCCCCGAGGGGTGCGACTGTATTGAGGATAAGCTGATCATCTACAGAGGCCTGCGGATCCTGGGGCTGGGAGGCAGCGCCCTCTACAGCGGCGGCCCCCACCAGTACACGGAGCGGCAGATGGAGCGGCGTATCCACCGCCTGCGGTTTCAACTGTTTCGCGCCAAGGGCGTGGACATAGTGGTAACCCACGCCCCGGCTCAGGGCTACGGCGACGCAGAGGACTATGCCCACCGGGGATTTGCCTGCCTGCTGCCTCTCCTGGACAAGTACAAGCCCCGGTACCTGATCCACGGCCATGTCCACGCCAACTACGGCGCGAACATCCCCCGGGTGCTCCAACGGGGAGAGACTACCATTATCAACGCCTATGAGCGCTACATGTTGGAGATACCAGACTGCTGACAGCTTGCGGGTGAATATGGGATGGAAAAACGCGGAAGAGGCGTACCTCTTCCGCGTATCTTACTATGGAAAGGGGGATTAGCCCTTGGAACGGGGCTTTCTGCGGCTGCTTCGCCTGCCGTCGGCAAAGGCCACCACCCGTCCAAGGCGCTGGGGTTCTGAGGAGACCCGCCGGACTGGAGGCTTGGGGGGTTCCAGGACAGGCTGGGGAGCGGGGAGAGAGACGGTCCGCTTCCTCGCGGACGGGGTGGGGGAAACCATATCCGGACTTCGTACTAGGAACTCCGGCTCCCGGAGGGGCGGCTTCCGCTTAGGAGGCCGGGGAGCCCGCTCCGGACGGGGCGGTTTAGGGGCCTTCGGCGTGGGCTCCAGAATCTCCATAGGCCAGGGGTGGTTCTCCTCAACGGGAATCTTCTTGCGAATGAGCTTCTCAATGTCCTTCAGATAGGCCAGCTCGTCGAAGTTGCAGAAGCTGATGGCCACGCCGCTACGCCCGGCCCGGCCTGTGCGGCCAATGCGGTGGACGTAGGTCTCCGGCACGTTGGGCAGCTCGTAGTTGATTACTGCCGCCAGCTCATTGACGTCGATGCCCCGGGCGGCGATATCAGTGGCCACCAGGACCCGAATTTCGCCGCTCTTGAAGCTGTCCAGGGCCCGCACCCTGGCGGACTGGCTCTTGTTGCCGTGGATCGCCATAGCGGCGACGCCGCCCCGCCCCAGCTCCTTGACTACCCGGTCCGCGCCGTGCTTGGTGTTGGTGAACACCAGGACGCTGTCCAGAGATTGGTCCTGCAAGACCTGCTGGAGGAGAAATTTCTTGTTGCCCTTGTCCACCTTGTACAGCCGCTGTTCAATGGCGTCCACCGTGGAGGACTGGGGAGTGACCTCCACCCGCACCGGGTCCCGCAGGATGTTCCGGGAGAGCTCCGCGATCTCCTGGGGCATGGTAGCGGAGAAGAGGAGGGTCTGCCGCTCCTCCGGGAGGCGGGCGATGACCTTGCGCACGTCGTGGATGAAACCCATGTCCAGCATCCGGTCGGCCTCGTCCAGGACGAATGTCTCAATGCCGCTGAGGTCGATATGACCCTGATTGCACAGGTCGTTGAGCCGCCCAGGGGTAGCCACTAGAACGTCCACGCCCTTTTGCAGGGCCTCCACCTGGGGGGTCTGTCCCACGCCGCCAAAAATCACGGTGTGGCGAATGGCTAAATATTTGCCGTACAAGTCAAAGCTCTCTTTGATTTGCAGGGCTAGTTCCCGGGTGGGGGTCAGGACCAGGGCCCGGATGGGCCGCCGGAGTCTCCGGCGGGCGGCGTTCTGCTGGTCCAGACGCTGTAAAATGGGGATGGCAAAGGCCGCCGTTTTACCGGTGCCGGTCTGGGCGCAGCCGATGAGGTCCCGGCCCGCCAGCACCGGCGGGATGGCCTCCGCTTGAATGGGGGAGGGGGCGGCGTAGCCCAGTTCCTCCACCGCCTGAAGCAACTGCGGTAGAAGTTGTAAGTCGTGAAATGTCATAGCGTTCCTTTAATCAGTAGATTTGCCGCCTGGGGAGGCGGTTTTTCTATTATATACGTTCTTTCCTGAGAATGCAATCTCTGGATTCCCCAAATCTTCCGCCTATTTCCAAAGAAACATTTCTCCCCTTGCAATTTTTGAGAAAGGAGTTTAGAATAGAGGCAAAAAGGAGGGACCGCCGGATGTTTCATCTGTTTTCAAAGCTGTTTCACAGAGAGGGGGAGGAGGCACACCCCTTTTGCAGCGCTATTGTAGCCGCCGCCGGATCCTCCAGCCGTATGGAGGGGGAAAATAAGCTGTTGCTGCCGCTGGAGGGGATCCCCGTGCTGGCCCGGACCCTGCTGGCCCTGGAGGGCGCCCAGTTCGTGGACGAGATAGTGGTGGCAGTGCGGGAGGCCGACCTGCTGGCGGTGGCGGATCTGTGCAAGATATATGGGATATCCAAGCCGGTAAAAATTGTGCTGGGGGGGCAGTCCCGGCTGGAATCGGTGTACCTGGCCTCCTTGGAGTGCCGTCGGGATGCAGCGTTTCTGGCGGTTCATGACGGGGCCAGACCCCTGGCAGAGCCAGAGCTCATCGACCGGGTGGTTGCCCTGGCCCACCGCACCAACGCCGCTGCCCCCGCTGTGCCGGTGAAGGATACCATTAAGATTGTCCAGAATAATGTGGTCCTTAGCACACCGGACCGGGACAGCCTCCGGGCCGTCCAGACGCCCCAGGTGTTCGACGCTGCGCTGCTGGGGGGGGCGTTGAAGTTGGCCATGGACCAGGGCGCGGCCTATAGTGATGATTGTGCCGCTGTAGAGCGGCTTGGCAAGGATATCTACTTAACAGAAGGTTCCCTGGAGAACATTAAAATAACCACGCCGGAGGACATGCTGCTGGCCTCCGCTATTTTGCAGCGGAGGGAGGAACAGCCGTGAATTTGCCGAGAATTGGCCAGGGTTATGATGTCCACCGCCTGACGGAGGGCCGTCCCCTGGTGCTGGGGGGCGTGACAATCCCCTATGAGAAGGGGCTGGACGGCCACTCAGACGCGGACGTGCTGCTCCACGCCCTGATGGACGCCCTGCTGGGGGCGGCGGCGCTGGGGGACATCGGACACCTCTTCCCGGACAATGACGGGCGCTACCAAGGCATCGACAGCCGGGTGCTGCTGCGGGAGACGGTCCGGGCGCTCTCTGAGCGAGGCTTTGTTGTGGGCAATGTGGATGTGACTTTGGTGGCCCAGCGGCCCAAGATCGCCCCCTACATCCCGCAGATGCGGGAGAATATTGCTCAGGACTTGGGCGTGGAGCTGGACGCCGTTAGCGTCAAGGCCACCACGGAGGAGCGGCTGGGCTTCACAGGAACCGGGGAGGGCATGGCGGCCCATGCGACGGCCCTGGTGGTGAGAAGACCGTAATAAGAGGAGCGGCGTCCGGCCAGTGGGCTGGACGCTGCTTTTCACGGTACCTTTTCCCTATGCCGACATAGAATGCAAAGGGAGGCGGTAAGATTGCCGTATTATCTTTTGCTATGCCGTTCCATCACCCACGCCCAGCGTATGAGCCGTACCCTGGAACGATCGGGCATTACCGCCCATTTTTTCCGGCCCCCCATGGGGATGACGGACCGGGGATGCAGCTACGCCGTGCGGGTCTCGGAGAACAACTTCCCCGTTGCCATGAACCAGCTGCGGGCGGAGGGGCTCATGCCTATGCGGATGCTTTTTACAACCGGAGATGGAACGTTCAGCGAAGTCGCGTCATTTCCTTAAAACACTGGGGAGGCCGTTTATAGCGGCTTCCCCTCCCGTATAGACAGGAGGAAGACAATGATTTACTTTGACAGCGCGGCCACCACGCTGCAAAAACCGGAAGCCGTGGCGTCCGCCGTGGCGGGAGCCATCCGCTCCATGACCACCCCCGGACGGGGAGACCACCCCGCCGCCCGCCAAGCGGCGGACCTGATGCTGCGCTGCCGGACCGAGGCGGCGGAGTTTTTTGACGTGCCGGAGCCGGATAATGTGATTCTCACCGGCAACGCCACCCACGGGCTGAACATCGCCATCAAGAGCCTGGTGTCCCCCGGGAATACGGTGGTAATCTCCGGCTATGAGCACAACGCCGTCACCCGGCCTCTCCAGGCCATCGGGGACGTGTCCGTGCGGATTGTCAACGGAAAGCTCTTCGACCCGGCTCAGATGGCGGAGGGCTTTGAGCGGGCGGTGGACAGCGGCGTGGCGGCGGTGATCTGTACCCACGTGTCCAACGTGTTCGGCTACACTCTGCCCATGGATGATATTGCCGCTGTCTGCCGCCGGAAGGGGGTGCCGCTGGTGGTGGACGCGGCCCAGTCGGCGGGCATTCTGCCGGTGAGTCTCCGGCGCTGGGGCGCGGCCTACATCGCCATGCCCGGCCACAAGGGGCTTTATGGCCCACAGGGCACGGGCCTGCTGCTGTGCGGAGAGGAATATAGGCCCAGCTGTCTGCTGGAGGGCGGCACCGGGAGCCTCTCCCGGCAGCAGGAGATGCCCGCGTTTCTGCCGGACCGTCTGGAGGCGGGCACGCAGAATGTCCATGGCGCGGCGGGGCTGCTGGAGGGCCTGCGGTTTGTGCGGAAGACGGGGTTAGAGGCCATTGCGGCCCGAGAGGCGGCGGTGATGGGCGCACTGGCCGAAGGGCTGCGCCGGAAGGGCGGCTACCGGGTCTTCTTCGGTGGGGATAGCTCCGTGGTCTCTGTTGTGCCGCAAAATACGGACCCGGAGACCCTGGCAGACCGTCTGGCGGCCCGGGGGGGGGCAGTGCGGGCGGGACTACACTGCGCCCCCCTGGCCCACTTGACCGCTGGCACTGCGGAGACCGGGACCCTGCGCTTTTCTGCCTCTGTATTCAATACTCAACAGGAGGCGGAGGCAGTGCTGGAGATGCTGTAGGGCCGCCAGGCCGGTCCCACCGCCGTCTGGCCTCGGAGCCGGACGGCGGCTGGGTTTTTCTTATAAACTTTTTGTTAATATTTTGGGATAATTGTTCCGGGAACAGCCATATTTTGCCTGCATTATAGGCCTGTTTTGCGATAATATGTGATTTGCCCCCTGTGTGAGCTGCATTTTTGGCAAATTTGGGGGAGAGAATTTGTTGCTTTTTTCCCGCGTTTAGATTAAAATAGATAGTACTTGTAGAAATCTATATCAACGGAGGGACGCCATGGAACTTTTTGTGGATCAAGCCCGGCTGCTGGCCCAACGGCTCAGCGACTTCGTCCAGTCCCTACAGCTGTGGGACGTGCTGGACATCCTGGTAATTGCCTATTTGGTGTACCGGCTGTTGTTGCTGGTGAGGAAGACCAACATTTCCAGGCTGCTCAAGGGCGTGCTCTTTGTAGTTATCGCCCTTTGGCTCTCCTCCGGGCGGCTCAGGGTTTTTAACAATCTGCTGGGACATGTGGTGCAATGGGGCGTTTTGGCCCTCATCATCCTCTTCCAACCGGAAATCCGCCGGATTTTGGAACAGGTGGGCAGCAGCAAGGTCCCCTTTCTGGACATTTTTTCCAAGCCGCAGGTGGACAGGCAGATTGTGGAGGAGGCCATCAGCCAGACTGTTTCGGCCTGCGGCGACATGAGCAAGTCCCGCACCGGCGCGCTGATCGTCTTTGAGCGGCACAACCAGATGGACGAGATCCTCCGCAGCGGCACAAAGCTGGATGCGGAAGTGTCCTCGGAGCTGCTGAAAAACATTTTCTTCGTCAAGGCGCCTATGCACGACGGCGCGGCTATTATCCGGGAGGGACGGGTGCTGGGGGCGGGCTGCATGTTGCCCCTGAGCCGGAACGTGAACCTCAGTAGGGACCTGGGAATGCGCCATCGGGCTGGCATCGGCATGAGTGAGAATTCCGACGCTGTGGTGGTGCTGGTCAGCGAGGAGACGGGATCCATTTCCGTGGCCGTGGGTGGGATGCTCAAGCGGCATCTGATGACGGAGACCCTGGAACAGCTTCTGCGCAACGAGCTGCTGCCACAGCAGGAGGAGGACGGCGAGAAGGAGAAGAGGCGGCGCATCGGCAAGAAGAGCGCCAAGTCCGGCGGCAAGAAAAAGGACGGTGAAAACGCGGATGAGTGAGCGCATCAATAAAATCCTGTACTTAGCCCTGAGCCTTTTGCTGGCAATTGTCCTCTGGCTCTATGTGGATGATGAGCTGGGCAACACTACCCAGAGGTTTTTTGCCAGCGTCCCCATTGAGTTCATCGGCGCGGAGGACACCCTGCCCAACCGGAACCTAATGGTCACGGACGGCGCGGACACCCGGGTGGACCTGCGGCTCAGCGGCCCTCGCACCGATATTTTCGGGATGAGCCGGGAAGATATCCGGATTCAAGTGGATCTCAGCAGCATCAGTGCGGCGGGGACCTACACCCGCGGCCTCAACATCTACTACGCCGACGACGTGGACAGCAGCAAGATCAGTGTGGATTCCCAGTCCCGCTCTGCTGTGACCGTTCAGGTCTCCACTATGTACTCCAAGACCGTAGATGTGAAGGTGGACGTTGTGAATAACGAGGTGGCGGAGGACCGCAGCTTCATGTCGGACCTGCTCTCCTGGGAGCCTTCCACGCTGACCCTCAGCGGCAGGGAGGAGGACGTCTCCAAGGTGGCCTCTGCCCGAATCGAGGTAGATTTGGCCGGGGCCAGCAGTACCCTACGGAAGGAGTTTTCCTATGAGCTGCTGGACAGCGAGGGCAATGTGGTGCCCTCCGGCGATATCCGGATTTCTGATAAGCAGATCATGGTGACGGCGCCAATCTATGCCATCAAGGAACTGCCTCTGACAGTGAAGTTCAAGTCCTCCCCCGGTTCCAGGGAGGAGGATATACGCTGGGAGCTGACAGAGACCACCATCAGCGTTGCGGGGGAGCCTGCCAGCCTGGAGAACATCACAGAAATCAGCCTGGGAGAGATCGACCTGAGCATGATCCTCTCCAACTCGGAGCAGCGGACGCTGGAGATTCCCATTCCGGCGGGCTGTGAAAATGTCAGCGGTTACGCCACAACTACCATAGACATCCAGTTTAAAAATATGGAGACAAGGACTTTCTCTGTGTCCAATATTTCCGCCATCGGCCTATCGGATGTGCAGCACTTCAGCAAGGTGACTAACTCTGTGGACGTGACCCTCCGGGGCCCTGCCGGAGAGTTGGACGAGGTGACAGAGGACGATATCCGCATTGTCGTAGATTTGACGGAGTTCGGCGCAGGGACAGTCAGCGTACCGGCTATTGTGCTGGTGGACGGCCATGATAACTTGGTGGGGGCCATTGGTCCCTATGCTGTCACGGGGAAAATTACCTCCTAATGGGGTGAGCTGGAAAATGGCCGGGGCGCGGCGGGGAGGAGACCAACTATGACACAGATTGCAGTTGTTACATCGCTTCCGGCCCCTGGCGGCGACGGAACGGTAGGGCTCACCGTCCCCCGGCGGGCTGCCTGCGGCCACACCTGTGACGGCTGCGGCCGCTGCGGCGGACGGGATCTGGCCATCCGGGCCGAGAGCGGAATCCCAGTGGAGCTGGGGGACCGGGTTGAGGTATCCAGCGGCGGTATCGTGCTGGCGATCGCGGCTTTGGTATACCTGGGGCCGGTGGCCCTGTTTCTGCTGGGGTATCTGCTGCCTGCCAGCCTGCCGGAGCGTTGGCGGTATCTATGTGGCGGTATTGGTTTTGCTCTGGGGCTGGCAGGGGCCGTGGTATGCGACCGGCTGGTCCGAACGGGCCGGGCCGTACGCTACCAAATTATCAGGAAACTGTAGGACAGAGCGGTGTTTGGATATGTAAGGCCCGCCATAGCCCGTCTTTCAGAGGAGGACAGGCGGCGGTTTGGAGCGGCCTACTGCGGGCTTTGCCGCGTCTTGGGGGAGCGGTATGGCCAGGCCGCGCAGTTTATCCTCAACTACGATTTTGCCTTTTTAGCGATTCTATTGTGGCCCCAGGAAGCGCCGGAAATCCTCCTCCACAGGGGATGTATGGCGCACCCATTGGCGGGCAGGGATTATTTCCCTGGAAATGAGGCGCTGGAGCTGGCAGCGGATTGCAGTGTAATTTTGGCCTGGTGGCAGATTCAGGACGCCCTAAGGGACCCCGGCGTGGGGAAAGGGAAGTATCGCGCCGCCGCCCGGATGCTTGAGGGCGCTTACCGGAAGGCCAGGGAGCGCCGGGCGGCCTTTGACCGGGTCACTCGGGAACAGCTGGAGCGGCTAGGGGCCCTGGAGGCGGCCCGCTGCCCATCTCTGGACGAGCCTGCCGACACCTTTGCCCATCTGCTCTCCGGCGCGGCTGGAGAGGTGGAGGAGCCGGTAAAGCGGCGGGTGCTGGAGCAGATGCTTTACCATCTGGGCCGTTGGATCTATTTGACCGACGCGGCCGACGACTTGGCGGAGGACTTCGCCTCGGGGAGCTATAACCCGCTGCTGGGCCGCTTTTCTCTGGAGAAGGGGGAGCTGACTGGGGAGGCCAGAGAAAGTATTATCATCTCCCTGGACCACTCTATCCGCCTCTGCGCGGCGGCCTATGAGCTCTGGGATTTTGGCGAATGGAGTCCAGTCATCCGCGCTACAGTTTACGAGGGGCTTTTCCTGGTGGGAAAGGCCGTTTTGGAGGGAACATTCCACGCGGGCGGCGCGGAAGTGCCGCGCTGCCGCAGAAACAAGGAGCTGCTATGACCGACCCGTATGAAGTTCTGAACGTCCCCAGCACCGCAACGGACGAGGAAGTTAAAAAGGCATACCGGGACTTGGCACGGAAGTACCACCCGGACAACTACCACGACAATCCTCTAGCGGATCTGGCGCAGGAAAAGATGAAAGAGATCAACGCTGCCTACGACACCATCCAGAAGCAGCGGGGCAGCCGGGGTGGAGCCTCTGCCGGGCAGGGCTATGCCCGGCAGAGCTATGGGAGCTACCAGTACCAAAGCCAGGCCTCATCTGGGAGTTCCGCCTTTGAGCGGGTGCGCATGGCCATCAACCGAAACGACATCCCTATGGCGGAACAGCTGCTGGCCCAGATCGAGGACCACAACGGCGAGTGGAACTTCCTCAAGGGCGCCGTCTGTTACCGCCGGGGCTGGCTGGATGAGGCGCGGCGGTACTACCAGACCGCCTGCCAGATGGACCCGGGGAACCAAGAGTATCAGCAGACGCTGAACTTTGTGGAAAACGGCGGTGCGTCCTACCGGCCAGAAGGCTACAATGTGTTTTCTACCGGGTGTACGGGCGGAAACCTGTGCCTGGGGACGGCCTGCACCTATTTTATGTGTAATTTGTGCGGCTATTGCAGTATGCGGTTTATCTGCTGCTAGCCAGGGAGAATTAGTGGGAGGAAAGAACTTTGGTAAAAAGCATGACGGGCTACGGAAGAGCCCGGGAGACCCGGAATGGGCGGGACATTACGATGGAGGTCCGTAGCGTCAATAACCGCTACCTGGACTGTTCCATCAAAATGCCCCGGACCTACATCTTTGCGGAAGACGCGCTGAAAACGCTGGTGCAGAAGCACGTCAGCCGGGGCAAGGTGGACGTGTTTGTCACCATTGAGTCTATGGGGGCGGAGGAGGCGGTGGTGGCCGTCAATGAACCCCTGGCCAGGAGCTATATTGCCGCGCTCCGGAAGCTTTTTGAGATGGGCGGCGGTATGGTCAAGGGAAATTATTTCGCCACGGATTTGGCCCGTTTGCCGGATGTGCTGGCGGTGACAAAGGCGGAGGAGGACTTGGAGGCCGTCACTGGGGACCTGTGTGCCGTTTTAGAAAACGCCTTATTGGCATATACTGCCATGCGGGAGACTGAGGGCCGGCGGCTGGCGGAGGACGTCCGCAGGCGGCTGGATGCCATTGAGGCGCTGACCGGGCGGGTGGAGGAGCGCTCGCCCCAGACCGTGGCAGAATATCGGGAGAAGCTGCTGGAGCGGATGCGGGAGGTGCTGCAAAGCGCCTCTGTAGACGAGTCCCGGATTCTCACCGAGGCGGCGGTTTTTGCCGACAAGGTGGCGGTGGACGAGGAGACAGTGCGCCTGCGTAGCCATCTGGGCCAGTTTAGGGAGATGCTGGAGAGCGGGGCCCCGGTGGGACGAAAAATGGACTTTTTAATCCAGGAGGTCAATCGGGAGGCCAACACCATTGGTTCCAAGTGCAGCGACCTCCAAATTGCCCGGGATGTAGTGGACCTGAAGGCGGAGATTGAGAAGATCCGGGAGCAGGTTCAGAACATCGAATAGGAGGACGGCATGGAGCTGGTAAGTATTGGCTTTGGTGCGCTGGTGTCCGCCGGACGGCTGGTGGCGCTGGTGGCCCCGGATTCCGCGCCCGTCAAGCGTCTGGTCAGCGAGGCCCGGGATAGAGGGATGCTCATTGACGCCACCTTTGGCCGTAAGACGGCGGCGGTACTGATTATGGATAGCGACCATGTGGTGCTCTCCGGGCTGCCCTTGGAGAAGTTAGCTCCGCGTTTTGGAGTAGACCCCACTGTACTGGAGGAGGAACTATGAAAAAGGGAAGGACGTTCATCATCTGCGGCCCCTCCGGCGTGGGGAAGGGTACTGTGGTGGCCAGACTACTGGCCAGCGATCCGTCTCTGTACTTTTCTGTATCCGCCACCACCCGGGCCCCCCGGGCCGGGGAGGAGGACGGCGTACACTACCACTTCCTTACCCGGAAACGGTTTGAGGAGTGGATTGCGGCGGGGGACTTTCTGGAGTACGCCGGGTATGTGGGCAACCTCTACGGGACCCCCAGGATCTATGTGGACCAGGCTGTGGAGCAGGGCCGGGACGTGTTGCTGGACATAGAAATCCAGGGTGCGGCTCAGGTCCGGGAGAAGCGGCCCGATGTGGTGCGCATCTACGTAGCTCCTCCTAGTTGGGAGGAGTTGGAGCGGCGGCTGGTGGGCCGGGGTACCGAGGATTTGGAAAAAGTGCGTTCCCGGCTGGCCCGGGGGAAGGAGGAGTTCGCTGCGGCGAAGGACTTCGACTACCTGGTAATCAATGACACAGTGGACCACGCGGTGGAGGAGCTCCAGGCCATTATGCTGGCGGAGCACTGTCGGCCCAGTGAACGTACCGCTCTGATTGACCACTAAACCACAGCATTATTGGATCCTATTTTGAGCAAATATTAGCTATAATTGATAGAAAAATGCTGAATTTTTATTACTATTTAAAAGGAATGATGTTATTATGATGCTCTATCCTGCGATGAACAAACTGACCGCCAATATCCCTAACCGCTACCTGCTGGTAAACGTTGTGGCCCGCCGGGCCCGCCAGATTTCCCAGGAGGCGGAGGATCTGGGAGAGAAGATGACCGTCAAGCCCGTGACCTTGGCCATCCAGGAGGTGGCAGACGGGATGCTGTCGGTGGAAGCCGCCGACGTGGTCATCAAGGATGTGGAATAAACTGGGCCGCCCGCTTCTGTGGGCGGCTTAGGCTGTTAGCAGTAGATCTTTCCGGGAGGGAGGTGCGGCCTTGGAGCTGGCGAGGGTAGCCCGTGTGGCAGTAGCCGCCGCGACCTACAGCATTGATAAGCCCTACGACTACTTGGTGCCTCCGTCGTTGACGGACCGGGTGAAGCCCGGCGTGCGGGTGACTGTGCCCTTTGGGCGGGGCAACCGGGCCAGCGAGGGTGTCATCCTGGCGCTGGGGGAGGAGAGCAGGCGTCCAGAGCTGAAGAGCATAACAGAGGTGCTGGACGACGACAGCATTTTGGGCCCAGGGCAGATAAAACTGGCCCTCTGGATGCGGGAGCGGTACTTCTGCACACTATATGACGCAGTGAAAGCCCTCCTTCCGGCGGGGCTGTGGTACCGCGTGCGGGAGATCTGCACCTTGGCCGTGGACCGGGAGACCGCCTTGGGCGCTGGTGCGAACAGCAAGGAGAGCCGGGTCCTGGAGGCTATTGCCGCCCACGGCGGTTCTGTTGAGCTGGAGACCTTGCAGCTGGCCTGTGGGGCGGGGGCCGCCGCTGTGGCGAGGGAATTGCAGCGGCGGGGGATTGTGACCATCGACACCTCTGCCGCTCGGAAGATTGCGGACAAAAAGGCCCGCCGGGTGAGTCTGGCGGTTCCAGCGGAGGAGGCCATGGCTGCTGTGGAAGCAAAACGCCGGTCCGCGCCTATGCGCTACGAGGTGATTAAGTTGTTGGCAGCCATTGGCAGTGCCATGTCCAGCGATGTGTGCTATTTTACCGGCGCGTCACCCCAGACATTATGCGGTCTGGAAAAACGGGGGCTGGTGGCCTTTTCCGAGGAAGAGGTCCTGCGCCTGCCCCAGCCGGAGGACGCCGCTCCCGGCACCCCCATCCTGCTCAGCGAGGAACAGCAGTCGGCTTATGATAGCATCCTGGAGCGGGCCAGGGCGGGGGAGGCATCCTGCTCCTTGCTCTATGGTGTCACCGGTAGCGGAAAGACCCTGGTGTATATCCGGCTTTTGCAGGAGATGGTTCGGTGGGGAAAGCGGGGGATGATTCTGGTGCCAGAGATCGCACTGACGCCCCAAATGATGGCAAAATTCAGCTCCTACTTTGGCTGTAAAGTGGCGATGCTTCACAGCGGTTTGCGGATGAGCGAGCGTTACGACCAGTGGAAACGGGTGCGTCGGGGTGAGGTGGACGTGGTACTGGGAACCCGCAGCGCGGTGTTTGCGCCCCTGGAGAACCTGGGGATGATTATTTTGGACGAGGAGCATGAGAGCAGCTACCAGTCTGAGACGCCGCCCCGCTATCACGCCCGGGATGTGGCGAAATTCCTCTGTGCCCAGAACGGCGGGACCCTGGTACTGGGTTCGGCCACGCCCTCGGTAGAGACCACCTGGCAGGCACAGAAGGGGGTCTATCAGAAGCTGATTTTGCGCTCCCGCTACAACTGTCAGCCGCTGCCTCGGGTGGTGGTTGCGGATATGCGGGACGAGGTTCGCGCCGGATACGCCGGGATGGTCAGCGCCCCACTGCGGAAGGAGCTGGAGGAGAACCTCCAGCGGGGTGAGCAGAGTATCCTGTTCCTCAACCGGCGGGGGAACAGCCGGATGTTGCTGTGCGGCGAGTGCGGCGAGGCCCCTCAGTGTCCCCGGTGCAGCGTGCCGCTGACTTACCACAGTGTCAATAAGCGGCTGATGTGCCACTACTGCGGCCACTCGGAGCGGGCGTCCCAGACCTGTCCAGAGTGCGGGGGCCTGATGAAGCAGGTGGGCGCTGGGACCCAGAAGGTGGAAGAGGAGTTGCGGGAGCTGTTCCCAGAAGCGGCGGTGCTGCGTATGGACGCTGATACGGTCTCCGGCAACCACAAAGACCTGCTGGACCGGTTTGAGAAGGAGAAAATCCCGATCCTCCTGGGCACGCAGATGGTGGCTAAGGGCCTGGACTTTGAAAACGTGACCTTGGTGGGTGTGCTGGCGGCGGATCTGGGATTGTATGTGGACAACTACCACGCGGCTGAGCGGACCTTCAGCCTGCTGACCCAGGTGGTGGGACGGGCGGGCCGGGGCAGTAAGGATGGCCGGGCGGTGATCCAGACTTTCACGCCGGATAATGAGATCATCACCAGCGCGGCGAACCAGGACTACAACAGTTTCTATGCCGCAGAAATCCGTATTCGCCGGGCCCGGCAGTACCCGCCCTTTGCAGACATTTTTACGCTGACTGTATCCGGCGGAGAGGAAGGGGCTGTGCTGCGGGCCGCCGCAGAGCTTCGGGAGGCTATGCGGGCGGGCCTGCGCTATCCAACCGCCGCCAATATGTCGGTGGAGGTTCTGGGTCCGGCTCCCGCGCCGGTGGTAAAGGTTAATAACCGCTACCGCTACCGGGTTTTTTGGATTGGCCGCAACGACCACACAGCCCGGGGACTGCTGGGCTACTACATCCGCGCCTTCCATCAGAAGAAGGAGAACCGGGGCATGAACTTGTTTGTGGACTGCAACGGGGAGGATTAGCGAGGAATCCGGGGAAAATCCCCGCAAAATATGAGTTTAATCCTGCATAGAGGAGGATACAATAGTCATGGCAATCAGAAAAATTGTGGTCCAGGGGGATTCCATCCTGAACAAAAAGTGCCGCCAGGTGACGGAATTCAACCGGCGTCTCCACACGCTGCTGGACGATATGAAGGACACGCTGGGGGAGGCCCAGGGCGTGGGACTGGCGGCTCCGCAGGTGGGGATTCTCCGCCGGGCAGTGATTGTGGCCGACGGCGAGGACGAGCTGATCGAGCTGGTGAACCCTGAACTTGTGCTTGAGGAGGGAGAACAGACGGATCCGGAGGGGTGCCTCAGCGTACCCGGCAAGTGGGGCATGGTCACCCGGCCTTATCATGTCCGCGTCCGGGCCCAGGACCGGTTCGGGGAGTGGTTTGAGGTGGAGGGGGAGGGGCTGACCGCCCGCTGCTTCTGCCATGAGATCGAGCACTTAGACGGCCATTTATATGTGGAGCACATTGACCGCTTCCTCACAGAGGAGGAGGTGGAGGCTTACCAGCGGGAGCAGGAGGGCGAATAGCGATGCGGATTATATTCATGGGTACGCCGGAGTTCGCAGTGGCCGTGCTGCGCCGCCTGGTTGAGGACGGCTGGCCTGTTGCCGCCGCCTTTACCCAGCCGGATAAGCCCAAAAACCGCGGAATGAAGCTGGTTCCAACGCCCGTAAAGGAATATGCCCTAACAGCTGGAATTCCAGTCTTTCAGCCTGTGTCCTGCCGGGATGAGGCGGTTTTGGAGCAGATCCGGGGGCTGGAGCCGGACGTGATTGTGGTGGCGGCCTATGGTAAGCTGCTGCCACAGGCGCTGCTGGACATCCCCCAGGTTGCGGTGATTAACGTTCACTCCTCCATCCTGCCCCAGTACCGGGGGGCCGCGCCTATCAACTGGGCGGTGCTCAACGGGGACCAGGAGACCGGCGTGACCATCCAGTATATGGCAGCGGAGTTGGATGCGGGGGACATCCTGTTGGTCAAGACCACGCCTATCGGGCCGGAGGAGGATGCTGGGGAACTGTATGGGCGTTTGGCGGAGCTGGGGGGTGAGGCGGCTAGCGAGGCTCTCTCCCGCCTGCGGGACGGCACTGCGGAGCGCACGCCTCAGGTCTATGGGCCCCAGTATCAATATGCGTCCCTGCTTTCCCGGGAGATGTCGCCCATGGATTGGACAAGACCCTCCGGGGAACTGGCGAATCAGGTAAGGGGCCTCATCCCCTGGCCCTGCGCTACAACAGACGTGGCGGGGGTGCGCTGGAAGGTCTTCCGGGCCCGTCCGGGAGAGGAGACGGACGAGGCGCCGGGGACCGTGGTCTCCGCCGGAAAGGATGGGGTCGCGGTAGCCTGCGGCGACGGCAGAACGCTGGTGATTACAGAGCTTCAGGCAGACGGCGGCAAGCGCATGGCGGCGGCGGACTACCTCCGGGGCCGCCCCATCAAAACCAAGTGAGAAGGAACTGTCAACCATGCCCTTTTATTACGAAAAAATCTACTGGATTCTGCTGATTCCGGTGCTAATCCTGTCGGTTTATGCTCAATTTAAGGTCAGCTCTACCTTTCGGCTCTACAGCCGGGCGGCCAACCGTCGGGGAGTTACCGGGGAGCAGGCCGCCAATGCGGTCTTGCGGGCCAACGGCGTGACAGGCGTGGGTGTGCGCCCCTGCGGCGGGAGCCTTACAGACCACTACGACCCCAGAACCAACACCATCTACCTCTCCCAGCCGGTTTACCAGGCCGGGACGGTAGCGGCGGTGGGGGTTGCGGCCCACGAGGCGGGACATGCGGTGCAGTACGCGGCAGGCTACGGGCCGGTGCGGCTTCGCTCCGCGATTATCCCGGTCACCCAGTTCGGCTCTAAATTCGCCTTTATCGCCCTCTTGCTGGGGATGATTTTGTATATCCAACCCCTGTTTGCGGTAGGGATTATCCTCTTTGCGGTGACGGCGGTATTCCAGCTTGTAACGCTTCCGGTGGAGTTCAACGCCTCCGCCAGAGCATTGGAGGCTATTGACAGCGGGTTCCTTCTGGACGCAGACGAGCGGAAGGGGGCAAAAAGGGTTCTGACTGCTGCGGCGCTGACCTATGTGGCTGCGCTGCTGATGTCCCTGCTACAGCTTTTGCGCTATGTGATGGTATTCGCGGGGCGCAATGAGAGGAGAAGATAATGGGCAGTGGGAGAGATGCGGCCCTGGAGGCCCTGACTGCCTGCCGGCGGCTGGACGCCTGGTCCGACGGAAGTTTGAAAGCTGTTTGCCGGGGGTTGGACCGCCGGGAGGCTGCTTTCGCCGCCAGGCTTGCCTACGGTGTGTTGCAAAACCGGGCCCTGCTGGATTTTTATCTGGGGAAGTTTTGCAGCCAGCCCTTTGAGAAACAGGAGCCCTTCCTTCGGGATGTCCTGCGGCTGGGGGCGTATCAGATTTTGTGGATGGACCGGGTCCCAGACAGTGCCGCCGTGGACGAGGCGGTGGAGATGGTCAAAGGCCATGGCCGGAGACGGGCGGCGGGGTTTGTCAACGCCGTGCTGCGGCGGCTGAGCCGGGAGCGGGACCGCCTGCCAGAGATTCCAGCGGCGGACTTAGCGAGGAGGCTTTCTATCCAATACAGCCACCCCAGATGGCTGGTAGAGCGCCTGCTGGAGCTGCTGGGCGGGGAAGAGGCGGAGGAATTTCTCCGCTTGGATAATGAGAGCGTGCCTACTGTTATCCAGCGCAACCCACTGCGGTGCGCCCGAGAGGAGCTGGAGGGGCGCGTAGAGGCGTCCGGGGCGGCTTTAAAGCCCCACCGGTGGCTTCCGGACTGCTGGGAACTTCGCGGCGGCGGAGACCTGGAGGCTATGGGGGCTTTCCAGGAAGGGCTCTTCCAGGTGCAGGATGCCGCCGCCCGGGCGGCTGTACTGGCGGCGGCCCCCACTCCCGGCGTCCGGGTGCTGGACATATGCGCCGCGCCGGGAGGGAAGTCCTTTGCCGCCGCCATGCTGATGGAAAATCGGGGAGAGGTCATTGCCTGCGACATCCACCCCCACAAGCTGGAGCTCATCACCCAGGGGGCGGAACGGCTAGGTGTGGAATGCGTGAAGACCCTCCAGGCGGATGGCCGGGAGAACCGGCCGGAGTGGAACGAGGGCTTTGACCTGGTGCTCTGCGACGTACCCTGCTCTGGGTTGGGTATTATCCGGAAAAAACCGGACATCCGCTACAAGGACCCCAAAGCCTTGGCAGGGCTGCCAAGAGTTCAGGGGGCCATTCTGGAAAACGCCGCCCGGTATGTCCGGCGGGGCGGGACGCTGGTGTACGCCACCTGCACGATTTTGCCAGAGGAAAACAGCGGCGTCACTGCTGGATTTTTGGAGCGTCATGTGGAATTTCAGCTGGAGCCGTTCGCCCTCCCGGGACAGGACGGGGAGTCAGATGGAAGCCTGACGCTGTGGCCTCAGCGCCACGGAACAGACGGATTTTACATCTGCAAGATGAGGAAGCTATGACGATGGAAGCTTGCGATATCAAATCCATGACCCTGGAGGAGTTGGCCGCCGCCATGAAGGAGCTGGGAGAACCGGCTTTTCGGGCCAACCAGGTCTTTTCTTGGCTGCACCGGGGCACGGGGTCCTTCGATGAAATGACCGACCTGTCTAAATCTCTGCGGGCGCGGCTGGGCGTGGCATATTACATAGAAGCGCCCAGCGTGGTCAGGAAGCAGGTGTCAAAGCTGGACGGCACGGTGAAATACCTGTGGGAGATGGGGGATGGCAACTGTATCGAGACGGTGCTCATGCAGTACCGTCACGGCAATACGGTCTGTATCTCCAGCCAGGTGGGCTGCCGCATGGGGTGCGCTTTTTGTGCTTCTACCATTGGCGGCAAGGTGCGGGACCTGCGTCCCGCCGAGATGCTGGACCAGGTGCTTTTTACCCAGAGAGACAGCGGTCTCGCCGTCTCCAACATTGTGCTGATGGGCATTGGGGAGCCGATGGACAACCTGGATAACGTGCTGCGGTTTCTGGAACTGGTGAACCACCCGTTGGGGATGAACATTGGAATGCGGCACATCAGTCTCTCTACCTGCGGTGTGATTCCTGGCATCCGCCGCTTGGGGGATCTCGGGCTGCAACTGACACTTTCTGTGTCCCTCCACGCTCCTGACAGCGAGACGAGGAATCAAATCATGCCTGTGAACCGGGCCTATGATGTGGAGGAGCTGTTTGCCGCTTGCCACGAATACTTCCAGAAAACCGGGCGGCGTATCAGTTTTGAGTATGCCATGATCAACGGCGTTAACGACAGCGATTGGCAGGCGGATCTGATTGTGAAGAAACTCCGGGGGATGCCGGGCCATGTGAATCTGATCCCCCTCAACGACGTGGCCGAGAGTCCCTTGAAGCCCAGCCGCCGGGTGCGGCAGTTCCAGCAGCGGTTGGAGAGCCAGGGCGTGACCGCCACCGTCCGGCGGAGCCTGGGCGGGGACATCGACGCCAGCTGCGGCCAGCTGCGGCGGAAGGCAATGGAAAACGGAAAGAAGGGAAGCTTATGATAAACGTATGGGGTATGACGGATATCGGCCTGACCCGAAAGGAAAATCAGGACGCCTACGCCGTCCAGTTCAGCGAGGAGACTGGGTTTACGGTCTGCGTGGTCTGCGACGGCATGGGAGGGCCAGGCGGCGGCAAGCTGGCCAGCGAGTTGGCGGTGGATAGTTTCCTTGCCTCCTGCTTGGCAAATCTGCGGGAGGAGATGACCGGCGGACAGGTGCGGGAAGTGGCGGAATTTGCCGTGAACGCTGCCAATACCGCAGTCTACGAGCGCTCCCGGGCCAAACCCAGCCTGCGGGGTATGGGTACTACCCTGGTATCTGCTGTCATCCGGGACAGCTGGGCCCTCATCAGCAACGTGGGGGACAGCCGGGCTTACCTCATCCGCAGCGGCGGCCCTCAGCGGGGCATCGCCCGGGTCACCCGGGACCACTCTCTGGTGGAGCGCTTGGTAGAACGGGGGGATATTACGGAAGAGGAGGCCAGGTGCCACCCACACCGGAACCTCATTACCCGGGCCCTGGGTCCAGACCCGGAAATTTTGAGCGACAGCTACGAGGTCTGCTTGGAGCAGGGGGATTACCTGCTCCTCTGCACCGACGGTCTTATAGAAACCGCCACAGACCAGGAGATGGAGCGGGAGGTGCTGGAGGGCGGAAACACCTGTCTGGACCGGCTGCTAGAGATCGCCAGGGGCCAGGGCGCACCGGATAACCTGACCGCCGTACTGCTGCGGCGGCAGTGACGCTTGGAGCAAGAAGAAAGGACGCTTTACTATGGAACGATACATAGGAAAGATGCTGGATAACCGCTATGAAATCCTAGAGGTCATTGGCACTGGGGGTATGGCGGTAGTCTTCAAAGCCAAGTGCCACCGGTTGAACCGTCTGGTCGCCATTAAAATGCTGAAAAAGGATCTCAGCGACGACGCGGAGTTCCGCCGCCGGTTCCATGATGAGTCCCAGGCCGTCGCCATGCTCAGCCATCCCAACATTATGGCGGTGTACGATGTCAGCCGCCGGGGGGACATGGACTATATCGTCATGGAGCTCATCGACGGCATCACCCTCAAGCAGTATATGGAGCGGCGGGGACGGCTGAACTGGCCGGAGGCCCTCCACTTTATCAGTCAGATTATGCGCGGCCTCAGCCACGCCCACAGCCGGGGTATTGTTCACCGGGACATCAAGCCCCAGAATATTATGGTCCTGCGGGACGGCACTGTGAAGGTGACGGATTTCGGCATTGCGTGCCTCAATGGGGCCAACCCCTCCAACGAGGCCATCGGATCAGTCCACTATATCTCCCCGGAGCAGGCCAAGGGGGACTACACGGACAACCGTAGCGATATCTACTCCTCCGGCGTGGTGCTTTACGAGATGCTCACCAGCCGCCTGCCTTTCGAGGGCAGCGACCCGGTGTCCGTGGCGGTACAGCACATGAGCGCTGTGCCCTTGAACCCCCGGGAGCTCAACAGCGAGATCCCCGAGGCGCTGGAGCAGATCTGTATGAAGGCCATGGCTTCGGACCGGAGCCGCCGGTATGCCACGGCAGACGATATGCTGGCGGACCTGGAGGCATTTCGGAAGGATCCCAGCATTAGCTTTGAGTACTCACTGGTGGAAATGCGCCCGGAGAAAGAGGGGGAGGACGAGCCTACCCAACACATTCCCAACGCGGCAGTGGCCCGGCGGCAGACCCACTTTACTCCCCAGCCTGTGGAGGAGGAAGAGGAGGAGGAACGGCCCCGGGGTACCTGGTGGAAGGTGTTGCTGCTGCTGCTTGTGATCGGCCTTCTGGGCTATTTTGGCGTCAACAAGCTCTACCAGGGCATTATGGGAAGTTTCACTGCGCCGGAGATCCCGGAGTATCCCGTCCCCAATGTAGTGGGGCTGACCCTGGAGGATGCTAAAGCTGCCGAGGGCGTAGAGGGACTTTTCAAGATTGAGGCGGCAGAATCCGCCGAATACAGCAACGAGTATGCCGAGGGCGTGATCCTCCGGCAGACCCCGGAATCGGACAAGACCAGGAAAATTGCGGAGGGCGAGATGGTTACCATCACTGTGACCCTCAGCCGGGGGGCCAGGAGCGGCGGAATGCTGGATCTGGTAGGCCAGGACGGCCAGAGCGCCCGGCTGATGCTGGAGCGGGACAAGGACCTCAGCGACTTGCACTTGGTCATCCAAGAGGGGGAGAGTGAATACCATGACACCATAGAGGAGGGCCGCGTCGTCCGCACAGATCCGGCCAAAGGTGCGCTGCTGTCCGAGGGGGACACAGTGACGCTGTATTTGAGCAAGGGAAAACAGATTATCAACTCCACTATGGTTCCCTGTTTAGGGGAGACAAAGGAGCGGGTCCAGGAACTGATGGACGGACTGAATTTAGTTGCGGAGTTCACAGAGGTAGAGGGTTCCGCCCCGGCGGGTACTGTTTTAAGCCAGAGCGTGGATGTGGGCGAGTCGGTGCCGGAGGGCACGACCGTCAGCTTCACCTACAGCGACGGGGAAAAGGAGGTCGCTAAGACCATTAGCTTTGACGTGCCCTACAGCCCGGAGGAGGTTCATGTGGAGATCTATCTGGGCACGGCGAAGGTTTTTGATAAGAACCTCTCCGGCGACTATGGAAAGCTGGAAGAAACCTTCTCCGCCAAGCCGGGGGATTACCAGCTCCGGATTTTCGCGGATGGGCAGCAGTGGGTGGATGAGGTGATTACGTTCAGTGAGTAGGGGAAGGATACAAAAAGCCCTCAGCGGGTTTTACTATGTGGACACTGGGGACGGTGTTTTGGAATGCCGGGCCAGGGGAAAGTTCCGCCAGGAGGGCCGCAGCCCCCTGGTGGGAGACTGGGTGAAGGTCAGGGAGACCGGGCCGGGCGCTGGTATGGTTTGGGAGATCGAACCCAGGCGTAGTGCTTTTGACCGGCCTACGGTGGCAAATATTGACCAGCTTGTGGTGGTGGCCTCCGCCGCCATACCGGTGACAGATCCGTTTTTAATCGACCGGGTATCGGCTATTGCGGCGCTGAAGGACTGTGGCGTGGTAGTATGTGTGAATAAGTGCGATCTGGCCGGTGGAGAGGATTTGGCAGAGATCTACCGCTCTGCCGGATTTCCCACAGTGCGGACCAGCGCGGAAACAGGGGAGGGGTTGGAGGAGCTGAGGGAGCTGATAGCTGGAAAGCTCTCTGCCTTTACAGGCAATTCTGGTGTGGGGAAATCCAGCCTTCTGAACGCCATTGAACCGGGCTTTTCCCAGCGGGTGGCGGAGGTCAGCGAGAAGCTGGGCCGCGGGAAGCACACTACCCGGCATGTGGAGCTTTTCCGGCTCTCTTGCGGCGTGGAGGTCATTGATACTCCGGGGTTTAGCTCCTTTGATGCTGAGGAGCTGGATTTAGAGCTGAAGGAGCGTCTGCCGGAGACATTTCTAGAGTTTCAGCCCTACTTGGGAAGCTGCCGGTTTATTGACTGTTCCCATACCAAGGAAAAAGGGTGCGCAGTGTTGGCGGCGGTACGGGCGGGGGAGATTCCCGCCAGCCGCCACCAGAGCTACCTCCGTTTATACCGGGAACTGAAGGATATCCGGACTTGGGAGAGAAACCGCACCGCAAAATAAAAAAGAGCCCTCTGGGACAGTGCTGTCCCAGAGGGCTTGTGCTGGATTTTGGGAATTACTTGTCAAAGGAAGGGTTCATATAGTAGACATTTTTCTCGCCCAGACGGTCTTTGGCTAGGCGCAGGCCCTCGCCGAAGTTATCAATTTAAGTAACGGGCGTTCAGCCCTAGAGCCGCAAGGGGTTTGAGACTTTTTCAGTGGGTAGAAAAAAGTGCGGACAAGGTCTTACTTAAGGAATCTAAACATGGTTGGCACCCGATCAGGCAACTCGGTTTAGTTGGCAGACTTTGTCGATAAATGCCTTCATATCTTCCACATAAGAATATGGCGCATATTCCGAATAGATTTCCGGTGA
>CATIYU010000136.1 GCA_949739085.1 uncultured Eubacteriales bacterium
TGCGGAGCTCCTGTTCCGCTCCATCCTCCTCAACCGCGTCAACTGGAACGCCAACTCCCTCAGCTACTCTGACGACGCCTCCAAGGTCTGCGACGTCATTGGTCTGACGGAGATCAAGGGCGTTGTCACCGCCAACGAGTATGCCGACCTGTACGGCGACACCACTCTGGCGGAGGGCAAGACCGAGCTGCGCATGGACGGCAAGGACTACCTCATCGACTACCCCTCCACCCTGGAGGACATTGGTGAGAGCCGCGTCGCCTACACGAAGGGCTCTACCGTCTTTGCTCTGTCCGATTCCGGCCTGAACAAGACCTTTGAGTCCGAGAAGGTGGAGTACATCGACAACGACAGCAACTTCCTCTCCACCACCGGCCTCAAGCGGGTTGACGGTACTGAGGACTACAAAAACTTCGGTGAGTACTACAGCGCCTGGACCTCCGACTGGCGGATCCGCTACGAGATCACCGTGGTGACCGGCGTTCCCGCGACGAACGCCGCCGCGCCTGACATCGACGTTGACGGCGCCGCAGTCAACATCGCCCTCACCGATGTTCTGTACCGGCCGGAGTACGCTGGCTTCAGCCTGCCTCTCTCCTATAAAGACTATGCCGCCTACAGCCTGGACGGCAAGGACTGCTGGCTCCTGACGTTCTCCAAGGAGTTCCGGATTGGCGAGGAGATCGGCTCTCTCCATGAGTGGAATATCCGCGAGATCTTCAACATCGCCGACCGCATCGGCACCGCCAATAACAGCAGCTACATCACTGGCGAAGTCTATGTTGGTACCACCAGCATTGAGGACATCTCCGACAAGATCAGCCTCGACAAGTTCATTGCCGACTATATCAAGACTCCCACCCTGACCCGCGTCAACTTTAACGACGACGGCAACTGGCTGAAGGTCATTGACAACAACGGCGACGGCGAGGCCGACTATGTCCTCAAGACCATCTACACCATGGCTCAGGTCACGAACCTGAAGGACAGCGTCATCACCCTGGACGTCAAGAATGTTGACTTCCAGTACGACAGCAGCAATAACGACGAGTACTACCCTGAGGACGGCAACGACTACATCAATGAGCTGTCCAACCAGACGGTAGTCAGCGGCGACGAGCTGGCTGTGGGCGACGTGGTCTACTACGCCCGCATCGACGGCAAGGCCCAGACCTACAAGGCCGATGTCGTTACCGGCCAGAAGGTCACCAAGGTGGACCGCGTCAATTCCACCGCCACCTTCGCCAGCGGCGAGACCTATCTGGAGTCTGACGTACACGAGCACATCCAGAGCCCGGAGTACTACAGCACCGTGATCGGCCTCTCCGGCGCTTACAGCTACGACCTGTTCTTTGACCGCGCCGGCAACCTGGCCGCCTACCGCCAGTCCACCGGCGACACCTTCACCCTGGTCACCGACGGCTGGTTCAACAGCACCAAGACCGGCTACGAGTACGCCGTCAAGGCCTACCTGGAGGGCGAGCAGAAGGTCGTCGACGTCAACAGCAACGGCGCTCTGTTCATCAGCGGCAATATCCGCACCCCCAACGTCAGCGTCCAGAACAACGACTGGGGCGCCATCAAGTTCCAGGGCGGTGTGGTTGAGAGCACCGGCGCTCTGGATAACGTCCCCAACGGCGAACTCAACGGCAACGGCGAGAGAGTTCGTTCCACTGTCGTCTCCCTGGGCGACAACAACGAGATTATCCCCGTGGACAGCGTGTACGGCTATAAGCAGGTCTACATGATTGCCACGGACAACAACGCCATTCCTCTCAAGAGCGAGATCTTCGGCGTGCCCTACGAGACTGACGGTGACACCGCCTACAACAGGCAGGCGGTTGCTCGGAACTTCAACATCTACCAGGACAACGGTAAGGTGGAGATCCGCGGCCTGTCCACCACCCTCTACTACGTGGTGTATCCCACCAGCAACAACACCTACGGCGTGGAGAGCTACACCGGCTATGCCAACCTGCCTGGTAAGTACTACAACACCGGGGCGGACGTTGCCAAGGTGGAGGACGTCTACGCGGTGGGCACTCTCCAGACCCGCGCCAGCGAGTTGGAAGTGGGAGTTGAGCCCTACTTTACCGCTGATGTGGTGGTTATCGAGCTGAACGACGCGCCCAGCGGCACCGGCGAGGAGATCTTCCTGGTGGATCTGGTGGAGTGGAGCAACGGCAGCCGCGCCGGTTCCTACACCAGCAACATCGAGAAGGCCCTGGTCATCCGCGGCGACGGTAAGTCCCAGGAGGTCTACATTGACCGCAACCGGTCCCTTGAAGCCGGTAACTTTAATCCCGAGCAGTGGGTTAACCTCCGCTGGGCGAACCCCGGTCTGTACAAGATGTTCCCCACCGATGATCCCGAGGTGTTCTACATCACCCGCATGAGCTCTGAGGAGATCCGCGACGGCAAGTACACCGTGGGTTACTCCCGCACCAGCAACGCCATCCTGTCCCGGAACTATATCGAGCTGACCGCGCTGGAGAATCCCAGCAAACTGCCCGAGAACGACAGGATCGACTACTACAACAACTGGCGCACCTACGGCCCCATCCTCCAGGAGAACGGCACGGTGTCTACTCCCGAGCACACCATCACCAGCAACAGCCATGTCTATGGCCTGAACTACTACTGGTGGAGCACCCGCAACGATTATGACGCCGTTCTCACCACCTACGGCGCGGACGACGGCAATCTGATCGACTACGTGGGCGAGCAGGTCGACAAGAGCCTGACCAACGGCGGCTGCTATAACCACAACGAGTATCTGCGCGAGCACACGGAGAGCCAGACCAACAGCAACTACCGCTACTGGAACAACAACCGGATGCTGGTGCACTACGATGGCAGCGGCAATGTGATCTACGCCATCTCCTTCGCCAACATCGACCCGTATAACGTTGACCGCAGCTTTGCCCGCGATGTGTGGGAGCGGATCCTGCCCGCGGATGCGGACGCGGCGGCCCTCAACAGCGTCTTCGGTACGTTCTACGGCCGGGAGTTTGGCCTTAACAAGTCCGGCGCTATCGACCCTGCCAACGGCGAGGTCACTGTGACCTATGCCGATGCCAAGGCGGCCCTTCGGATCGATTCCAGCGTTCTGAAGCTGGACAGCAAGTTCCACGACAACTGGACCTACACCCTGGACAAGGCTTGGCCCGAAGTCAACACCCTGGTTGCCGGCGGAATTACGTACAAGCTGACGGTCACCAGCCGCACCGACGCGTCCAAGGTCTTCACCTTCACCCTGAAGCAGGAAGCGGCTGACACCCAGAACGCTTTCACCCTGGATGGAAACAGCGAGGCCCAGTTCATTACCAACATCGGTAAGATCGACGCCAACAACGCCATCACAGTGGTGGGCTCCAAGATGAGCATTCAGGACTTTGTCCGCAATGTTGAGCGGGACGCCAAGGACAAGGACGTGCTGGAGAAGGCTGCCTTCTCCTGGACCTTCATTGACGACAACGGCATCATTCCTCAGGAGAACTGGAGCAACTACAACATGAACGGCACTGAGCTGAAGGCTTGGTACCTGGTGGTTACCTCCGAGGCCGGTGTGCCCAACTTCTATCAGTGGGACAGCAACACGGCTCTGACCAGCGCTGTGGTCCTGGTTGTCGAGGAGAACGACGGCCTGGAGCTGCCCGGTCTGCCCGGCGTCATCGCCAAGTTCATCACAGTCAATCCTGACGGCTCTTACGACGTCGAGGTCGTGGCCCCTGCTGGTCTGACCCCCGTTGTGCTTGTCAATGGCAATGTGTACGGGATGACCCGTCAGCCCGGCCGCGCCGGTGTGGTCACTTGGACCTGCCATCTGACTGCGGAGCAAGTGGGCGGCGCCAGCGTGATCTATGTCCGCGGCATCCGCTCTGAGGACGACCCCATCCCCGAGACCCCCGTTACGCCTCCTGAGGAGATCACCGGCGCCGATCTGGGCGTTGTGGACCCGAAGGGCGGCGTGAGCGTGGACAACGAGACGGACTCCATCACCATCGAGATCGCCGGGGGCGAGGAGATCACCGCCGCTGAGCTGCTGGAGGCCCTGAAGAAGGCCGAAGACGCCACGGTTGTGATCGTCGATGAGAACGGCGAGCCGGTGGAGGGTACCGCCGTGCTGACCAACGGCAACAAGGTCGTGGTCACCAACGGCGAGGATTCCGCCGAGTACACCATCACCATCACCGAGAAGAGCGAGACCGAGGACCCCACCGTCACCGTGGAGTTCGTTGACGCTGAGAGCGAGCCCGTTGACGGGACCATCGCCAGCGCTGACGAGTGGGTGATTGACGGGGAGACCTGGACCACTGCGCTCACCATTGATGAGAACTATGTGATCGAGGGCGAGCCTGTGACCGACACCGAGGCTGTGGCCTCTGTTGAGGGCTCCACCCTGACCGTCACCGGCGTGACCGGGGACACCGTTGTTACCATCACCGTAAAGGCGAAGGACGGCGGCGACACCGAGTTCACCCCCAACGAGACGATTCAGGCTATTCTCGAGTCCAGCAGCTACAAGTTCTACGCCTACAACAACGGCAAGTCTGAGACTTCTGAGATTACCGCTGAGCAGGCTGAAACCGCCCTGGCTACCGCCATTGCGGAGGCCAACGAGAAGACCATCGACGATGTGAAGAGCATTGAGATGACTGACGGCGTGGCGATTGTCACCTTCGCGGACGGCTCCAAGAAGTCCGCCACCTATGAGAACACTGCGGCTACCAACGGCAGCATGAAGAAGGCTATCGCCCTCTACAAGGTCACCCTGAACGGGACCGAGATCCTCGGCTACTACCAAGGCGGCGCGGCCAGAGACGTGGCCACCAACCTCGACGAGGGAACCTTGCTTGTGCCTGCGGCCAGTATTGCCCTTATTGGCAACAGTGGTAGTGCTATTACGGTTGATGAGGAGAAGGTCGCAAGTGTGACCCTTGCTGCTGCTGACATGGATCTGAAGGTTGCCGTTAAGTTGACCGTGACTGCGACAGACTTTGATTCCATTGAGTACAAGGATCCTGCTACTGATGACTGGACTGATGTTACCGCTTACACTGACGGTACCATCTACGCCCAGACTGACGCCCGGCTGCGCCTCCAGGAGGCCACCGCAACTGCCGCGAATGTCACTGCTAATGTAGCAGTGGACGGCAAGGCCCTTGAAACTCCCGTCATCACTGGCGACGGTACCACCGAAAACAAGGTCGTTGTCGATGTCAGCGCCCTGATTGCTGCCGACGATGCCGATGTCGCTGGGATCACCATTACCAAGGTTATCAGCTACAACTTCGTGTTGGATGGCGTTGCGGTGACGGAGACCTACAAGCACAGTGACGGCAAGCTGTACCTGGTTCTGGATGCGGTGAACTCTTGGGATACGCCTGTAGGGTATCAAGCTATTGCTGCCACTACTCCGACTCTTGGCATGAATGCAACTACGTATGGAAGTGCTGCAAAGTCTGTGAGTCTTCCCGGTAAGATTGGTACCTACCTGGATACCACCAGTTTCGTGAGCACGATCCAGGCCGATGGTAAAATCTATATCGGCTCTCTGGTTAAGGTCACCTTCGAGAACGGCACTTTGAATGGTGCTGCCTCCGCTTCTGTGACTCCGGTGTGGACCAACCCCGCTGGAACTGAGGTCACTGGTTCTGCGGTTACTGTCGCCAACAACGCCGAAGCGGTGATGTACTTTGTAAAGGGCGTTAAGCTGCCCCTCACCGCTAGCGCTGCTAACAAGGACCTGATCGCTAAGACCGGCGATCCTGTTGTGACCACTCCTATCGCCGAGGTGAACGCCCCTGGCGCTGTCGCTACTGGCAACTATGTTGTGAGCGAGACCGTCGTCATTGGTACCCTCAACGCTGTGGCCACCACCACAACCCTCTTAGTTACGGACTTTTCCTATGGCGGTACTGCCGACAAGCTTGGTGGTGCTACATTCACCGTGACTGGCTTTGACTTCACTGATGCGGGAGTGACTTGGGAGGGTGTTGATGCCCCCGCAACTACGGATGTTGAAAACAAAGCCTATGACGTGACTATCACTGGCGTTGCGGTTGCTGAGGACTATGTGATCCACAACCTCGTTCTCATCACTGCGAGTGCTGAAGATACGCAGGAGGCAAGTGTTACTGGAAACATTGCTTTCGAGCTTCAGGCTGACGGAACCTATACGTTTACACTGACCATCACCCCCAAGGCTTAAATCTTCTGATAGTTGTAAGCAATTTAGGTCTCTAGGCAAAACCTTCCCCCCAAGGGCTTCGGCCCTTGGGGGGTCCTTTTACTTGAAGGCGATATAGTCGTAGATCCGTTTGGACTCGGTGAGGATGGGGCAGTAGGAGTGGTAAGGCATGACCTTGAAGCCGGTGCTGGTCAGCTCTATGGTGTGGAAGAGCAGGTTCCCGGCGGTGGCGCAGCCGTAGAGGTTGAAATATTTGATGCCCGCCTGGTCGCTGGCCTCCCGGTTGCCGGTGACGATCAGGAATTTCGGTTTAAAGCCCAGCTGAATGGTCATAGCCTCGCCGGTGCCGGTGTAGGTACCGGTGACATAGGGCCTCCCGGAGAGGGCCTGATTGGCGGTGGACTGAGCGCTGCTGGCGGCAGACTGGGCGCTGCTGGCGGCGGATTTGGCGGAATTGGCGGTGGACTGGGCTCTGGCGGCGGCGGACTTGGCGTCGGCAATGTTGGCGTCGATGTTGTTCATGGCGGCGTTGAAATCGTCCATCATGATACGGTCGCTCTTGACCCACTGGGGCAGGTGGCAGTTGTTGGTGTAATCCATGCTGTTTTCTCCTTTTTATGTTGATTTGTCCGGCGGAAAACCGGTACACATATGGTGTGTACCGGCGGAAAGTCGCACGGGGGTGTGCAACGGCAAAAGGCACAAAAAGGTCTTTTTTCCGGGTATGGACAATAGGATATTAAGAAAAAAGAGGGGAGGCAGAGACCCATGGAAATACATGTTGTGCGGCCCGGGGAGACGCTCTGGACCATCGCGGGGATGTACGGAGGGGCCCCGCCGCTGCTGGCGGCGGCCAACGGGGTGCCGGAGGACGGCGCTCTGGCGGTGGGGCAGACCATTGCGGTGCAGCAGGTGCGGACGTTCCACATTGTGCAGCCGGGTCAGACCCTTGCGTCCATCGCCGGGGCCTACGGCATACCGCTGCGGGAACTGTACCGGAACAACTACCAGCTGGGGGGCCGTCCGGACATACGGCCGGGGCAGAAGCTGGTGATCGCTTATGAGGGGGAGCGGCTGGGCGGGGCGTATACCAACGGCTACGCCTATCCGTTCATCCAGGGGCCGCTGCTGGCGGCGGAGCTGCCCTACATGAGCTACCTCACGCCCTTCACCTACGGCATCACCGCCCAGGGGGACCTGCTGCCCCTGGACGACTGGGCGCTGTTGGAGGCGGCCCGCCGTCTGGGCACGGCGGGGGTGATGCACCTGTCCACCCTGACGGAGGATGGCTCCTTTTCCAGCGAGCGGGCGGCGGCGCTCCTGTGGGACGGCCCCCAGCGGCGTTCGCTGGCCGGACAGGTGAAGGCTGTTATGGCGGAGAAGGGGTACCAGGGGCTGGACGTGGATTTTGAGTATGTCCCCGGGGCTCTGCGGGAGGCGTACGCGTCGTTCATTGCCCAGCTGCGGGAGCGTCTTGCGCCCCGTGGGTGGCCGGTGACGGTGGCGCTGGCGCCCAAGACCCATCCGGACCAGCCGGGACTGCTGTACGAGGCCCACGACTACGCGCTGTTGGGGGCGGCGGCGGACTTTGTGCTGCTAATGACCTACGAGTGGGGGTATACCTACGGCCCGCCCATGGCGGTTGCGCCGCTGCCCAACGTGCGGCAGGTCCTGGACTATGCGGTAACGGAGATTCCCCGGGAGAAAATCTACCTGGGCGTCCCCAACTACGGCTATGACTGGCCGCTGCCCTTCCGCCAGGGGGAGACGAAGGCCCGGTCGATCTCCAACCAGGAGGCGGTGTCTATCGCCGTGGCCCAGGGGGCGGAGATTCAGTATGACGGGGCCGCCCAGAGCCCCTGGTTCCGCTACACGGAGGCGGGGATCGTCCACGAGGTCTGGTTTGAGGACGCCCGGAGCATGTCCGCCAAGTTGGCGCTGATCCAGGAGTACGGCCTCCGGGGCGCGGGATACTGGAATCTGATGCGGCCCTACCCCCAGGGATGGACGGTACTCAACGCGCTCTACAGCGTCCAGGACGGATAAATAGGAAGAGCCGGGACCCAGATGGGTCCCGGCTCTTCCTGTAGATAGGAAAAGAGAGAGGGAGAAAAGAGAGTTCATTTCTGAACAACTTCATCATAGTACACGCGGGCGGGGAAGTCAACCTTCCCCGGGCACAATTCATGAAAAGTTCACAGGCAATTAAAAAACCATTCAAAAACGCCTATTGACTATTTTTTTGTTCTGACGTATAGTTAGTACGCTAACTTTATTTTTCCAAAGAAAGGAAGAAGAGCCATGTCCGGACCACATCAGCTGGGGCAGATGATCGCCTATTGTGGGCATCTGTGCCGGCAGTGTACCGGCAAGTACCTGCGGGAGGCGGGCTATGAAGTCACGCCGGTGCAGTCCCACGTCCTGCACTACCTATCCTGCTGCGGCCGGGAGGTCAACCAGCGGGACCTGGAGCGGGAGCTGCGGCTAAAGCCCTCCACGGTCAACGGCATTGTGGGCCGTCTGGAGGATAGGGGCTACATCTCCCGCCGGGCCAGCCCAGAGGACGGCCGTTGCCGCCTGGTGGGGCTGACGGAGGCTGGCCGCAGAAAGGTGGATGAGTTCCAGGCCGCCTTGGAGGAGACGAACCGCCGCTTTGCCGCCGGCCTCTCCCCGGAGGAACGCCGCCAGCTGGCCGCTCTGCTGGCCCGCATGATCGAAAATCTGGAAAACGAGGTAAACGCGACATGATCAGAAAACTCTGGCCATACACCCGGGGCTACCGGAAGTGGGTGGTATTGGGCGTACTCTGCTCCGCCAGCGAGGCGGTGTTCGAGCTGCTGCTGCCCCTGGTGATGGCGGACATTGTGGACACCGGCATCCCCGCCGGGGACACCGCTTACATTCTCCAGCGGGGAGCGCTGATGGTGGCCATGGCCCTCATCTCCATGAGCCTGGGGGTGTCGGCGGCCTTCCTATCCTCCCGGGCGGGCCAAGGCTTTGGCGCAAATCTGCGGAAGGCCCAGTACGACCACATTCAGGAATATTCCTTCCGGAACCTTGAGAAGTTCTCCACCGCCTCTCTGGTTACCCGCCTGACCAACGACTGTAGCATGATGCAGATGTCCCTGATGATGGGGATGCGTCTGCTGGTCCGGGCCCCGGTGATGCTGGTGAGCGCCCTGGTGCTGGCTGTCTCCATCAGCCTGAAGCTCTCCCGGGTATTCCTGGTGGCCCTGCCGCTGCTGCTGGTGCTCATCCTGGCGGTCATCAAGTACGTCAGTCCCCTCTTCAGCTCCCTCCAGGAGCGCACGGACGGTGTGAACCTGGTGGTGCAGGAGAACCTGTCCGCCATTCGGGTGGTGAAGTCCTTTGTCCGGGAGGACCGGGAGGCGGAAAAATTCCAGAAGCGCAACGACGAGCTGAGAAGGACCTCGGAGAAAGCCTTTGGCTTCGTTGTGGTGAACATGCCCATTATGATGCTCATTACCTACGGTGCCATTATCGCCGTCATGTGGTACGGCGCGCCACTGGTCCAGGCCGGGGAGCTGGAGGTAGGGCTTCTGAGTACCTTCTTTACCTATATTACACAAGTGCTGATGAGCCTTATGATGGTCTCCATGATTATGATGATGATTACCCGGTCCATCGCCTGCGGCAAACGGATTCTGGAGGTGCTGGAGGAGCAGCCCGACATCACGGACGCCGCCGCTAGCGGCGACGCGGAGGCCGCAGATGGTTCCGTCGACTTCGACCACGTCTATTTCCGCTATAACAGCGGCGGGGAGGGCTGGAACCTGCACGACATCAATCTCCACATCAAAAGCGGCGCCACGGTGGGCATCATCGGCGGCACCGGCTCCGCCAAGAGCACCCTGGTCCAGCTGATCCCCCGGCTCTACGAGGCCAATGAGGGCACGGTCCGGGTGGGCGGCAGGCCCGTGGCGGACTACACTCTGGAGCATCTGCGGGACGCGGTGTCCATGGTTCTGCAAAAGAACACCCTGTTCTCCGGCAGCATCCGGGAGAACCTGCTCTGGGGCCGGGAGGACGCCACGGACGAGGAAATTGAGGCCGCCTGCGACGCCGCCTGCGCCGCGGAATTCGTCCGCCGTATGCCGGAGGGCTATGATACCAACTTGGGCCAGGGTGGCGTCAACGTCTCCGGCGGGCAGAAGCAGCGGCTCTGCATTGCCCGGGCCATCCTGAAAAAGCCCAAGGTGCTGATTCTGGACGACAGCACCAGCGCCGTGGACACCGCCACGGACGCGAAAATCCGGCAGGCATTCCGCACGAGCCTGCCGGACACCACGAAGATCATCATTGCCCAGCGCATTATTTCTGTCATGGATGCGGACCTGATCGTGGTCATGGACGACGGAAGGATTGCGGATATGGGAACCCACGAGGAGCTTATGAAAACCAGCGAAATTTACCGCGACGTCTACCAGTCGCAGCAGGAGGGGGCGGAGATCAATGGCTGATTTGAAGAAGGGCGCTCCGCCCCATGGTCCCGGGCATGGCCCTGGCGGCCCCAGAGGCGGCTTTCAGAAGCCAAAAGATATGGGCCGGACCATCCGGACCCTGCTGGGGTATATCGGAAAATCCAAATGGCTGCTGCTGGTGGTGGCCGTGTGCCTGGTGCTCACCACCGCTTGCAGCATTGGGGGCTCCTACCTGCTCCGGCCCCTCATCGACGACTGCATTGTCCCCGGGGACTACGCAAAACTGGCCCGGATGCTGACCCTCATGGCCTGCGTCTACCTCTGCGCGGCCCTTTTGAGCTACACCTACTCCCGCATCATGGTCCACGTCTCCCAGAAAGCCACCCACGCCATTCGCCGGGACCTGTTCACCAAAATGCAGGGACTGCCCCTAAGCTACTTTGACACCCACACTCACGGAGAGCTGATGAGCCGCTACACCAACGACATCGACACCCTCACCGAGATCCTCCAGAACGGCATGGTCTCCCTATGCTCCGGGGTGCTGACCTTTGTGGGCGTGGTGGCCATGATGCTGTACCTGAGCCCAGTGCTGTTTCTGGTGACGGTCTTCTCGCTGGGGCTCATGTTCGTGGTCATCATGACGGTGGGCAAAAGGAGCCGCCGCTACTTCACCGCCCAGCAGCGGGACTTGGGGGAGGTCAACGGCTACATTGAGGAGATGATTGAGGGCCAGAAGGTCATTAAAGTTTTCAACCACGAATCCGCCGCTAAGGAAGGGTTCTATGAGCGCAACGAGGCGTATCGCCACGCCGGAACCCGCGCGCAGATTTTCGCCGGCATGATGATGCCCGCCATGGGGAATCTGAATTATATCAACTATGCCGTCACCTGCTGCGTTGGGGCCATGTTTGCGGTACAGGGCGGCGGCTTCCGGCTGGGCGATTTGGGCGCGTTTCTCCAATATACCCGGCAGGTGGGCCAGCCCATCACCCAGATTTCCCAGCAGATCAATACGATTCTCTCCGCCGTAGCGGGCGCGGAGCGGATTTTTGAGATCATGGAAACCAAGCCGGAAGCGGACGACGGTCAGGTGGAATTGGTCCGCGTGGCGGAGCGTTCCGGCGGAGAGCTTACGGAAGCCGCCTATGACACCGGCGCATGGGCCTGGAAAAAGCCCGGCGGCGAGCTGGTTCCCCTGCGGGGCGACGTGCGTTTTGAAAATGTGGTGTTCGGCTACAACCCGGAACGCGTCATTTTGAAAAACGTGTCCCTCTTTGCAAAACCGGGTCAGAAGATTGCGTTTGTCGGCTCCACCGGCGCAGGCAAAACCACGATTACGAGCCTGATCAACCGGTTTTATGAAATCCAGAGCGGCGCGATCACCTACGACGGGATTGACGTGCGGGACATTGCAAAGGACTCTTTGCGCCGCTCTTTGGGCGTAGTGCTGCAAGACACGCATTTGTTCACCGGCACGGTGGCGGATAATATCCGCTATGGCCGTTTGGACGCAGCGGACGAGGAAGTGGAGGCGGCGGCGCGTCTGGCGGGAGCGGACGCCTTCATCCGGCATCTGCCCCAGGGCTATCAGACCATGCTCTCCGGCGACGGCGGCAGTCTGAGCCAGGGCGAACGGCAGCTATTGAACATTGCCCGGGCCGCCTGCGCAAATCCGCCGGTATTGATTCTGGACGAGGCCACCAGTTCCATCGACACGCGGACGGAAAAGCTCATTGAGCGCGGCATGGACCGGCTCATGGCGGGCCGCACGGTGTTTGTCATCGCCCACCGGCTCTCTACGGTCCGCAACGCAAAGGCCATCATGGTACTGGAGCAGGGCGAGATCATCGAGCGCGGCGACCATGACGGCTTGCTGGGCGAGAAAGGCCGTTATTTCCAGCTCTACACCGGCCAGGCGGAACTGGCGTAACGGGGGACGTTCCTTTTTTCTCGAGAGAAAAAAGGAACCAAAAAAGAGCTTTCAAAAAGAGGGAGCTGACCTTCGGTCAGCTCCCTCTTTTTTGCCGTCTGCGCTTTTGCGCCAGCAATTCCACCGACAGATCGCCCGCCATCTTGAACAGCGCGTCCGCCAGAACCTGTTCAATTTTATACCCGCTCTGCTGGGAAACCTTTTCATAAAACACCGCCGTCTCCAACGGCAAATCCACCATGTATCGCGCCATATCAAATTCCTCCTATGTTCGCTTTTTGCATTTTGTGGGTCGTTATCCATATAATACCACAGATTTCGACCACTGTCAATGTCGTTACGACATTTTGAATCGGTTTATTGCCTGCCCTAGTCTCTCTAAACTAATAGAGAGGTGATAAACGATGAAGGAAGAATATCGGGACCGATACAGAAAGTTTGGACTGAACGTCGTATATTATCGAAAAGCCATGCGCGTTACGCAACTGCAACTGGCGGAGATGCTGGATATTGAAAGAAGCCATATCAGCGCGATTGAATTGGGAAATGTCGGCGTTTCCTTTGATCTGGTGTTCAAAATGTGCGATGTGTTCGGCATAAAACCAAAAGATCTTTTTGACTTCCGCGACTGACCCTTCTGCAAAACAGGCCCTCCGGAAAACCGGAGGGCCTGTTTCTCGTTCAGTTTCGGCTGGAAGGGTCCAGTAGCCCCGCCGCCGTATAAAGCAGGGCGTTGCAGATGGCCGCGGCAACATTGCTTCCGCCCTTGCGCCCCAGCGACACAATCGCCGGAACCCCCAGACGGGTGCAGACCTCCCAGATTCGCTCTTTGCTCTCCACGACGTTCACAAAACCCACCGGAACCCCGATCACCAACGCCGGACGCCAGCCCGCCTCCATGCGTTCCGCAATGCGAAGCAGGGCGGTTGGGGCGTTGCCCACGGCCAGAATCGCGGCGGGAACCTCCGCCTCTGCCCGCAGAACCGCCGCCGCCGCGCGGGTGGACCCGGCCGCCTTGGCCTGTTCCGCCGTTTCGGGGTCCGCCATGAAACAGCGGGCCGTCCCGCCCAAACGGGCCAGCGCGGGCTTGCTGACGCCGGAAAGAGCCATATGCGTATCCGTCACGACGACGCCTCCCCGCAGGGCCTCCGCGCCCCGCGCCACAGCCTGGGGCGTAAAGCGCAGGTTTTCCGCGTAGTCAAAATCCGCCGTGGTGTGAATCACCCGCTTCACCACCGCCTCCGTTTCCCCTTCCAGAACCATCCCGCGGGCGGTAAGCTCTGCCGTCAGAATGTTCATGCTCTCCCGTTCGATGTCCGCCGGTTTGATGTGCGCCATAGCGGTTATCCCCTTTCGCTTTCTTCCAGAATCCGATAGATTTCCGGCAGGTTCACAGACTGCCGCACCCCTTCCGCCAAGCGGTCGTATTGGGTTTCCTGATAGGCCCGGTAGGACAGCGGCGCGGCGTCTCCGGGGGAAATCCCCTTTCGTTCGCAAAGCCACGCCGCCAGCTTCACGGTCAGCTCGCCGGTGTCAAACAGGCCGTGGAGATAAGTTCCGAAAACCGTCCCCTGCCGGCAGCCGTCGGCCCGGCCGTCTTCCAGGATGCAGAAGGGAACCCCCTGTGTACCGGTGTCGCCCATATGGATTTCGTAGCCCTCCAATGCCGTGCCGCGGAAGGGGCCGGAAACGATGGAGGCTTTTCGGTTTGTGCGGGTTTTTTCCGCCGAGAAAACCGTGCGGCCCGGCAGCAGACCCATTCCCCGCATGGACGCCTGGTTCCCCTCCACGCCGTCAGGGTCCTCCAACAACTCGCAAAGCA
>CATIYU010000137.1 GCA_949739085.1 uncultured Eubacteriales bacterium
ATCTGGTTAATGAGGGCGATCTGTTTCTGATTCTCATTGTGGGCCAGCTGAATGGCCTCGAACATGACGTCGTTGGGGATCTCGTTGGCCCCGGCCTCTATCATGACCACCTTTTTGCCGGTGGAGACCACAGTTACGTCCAAATCGGAGACGTCCGCCTGGTCCTTGGGGGGGTTCACCACCAGCTTGCCGTCCACACAGCCGATCTTCAAAGCGCCCACAGGGCCGTTCCAGGGGATGTCGGAGATGGCCAGAGCGGCGCTGGTGCCGATGAGGGCGGCGATCTCAGGGGAGCAGTCGTGGTCCACGCTCATAACGGTGGCCATAATGGACACGTCGTTGCGGAAGTCGCCGGGGAAGAGGGGGCGGATGGGCCGGTCGATGACCCGGCTGGTAAGGATACCCTTCTCGCCAGGGCGGCCCTCCCGGCGCATGAAGGAGCCGGGGATGCGGCCAACAGCGTACATCTTCTCTTCAAAGTCCACGCTGAGGGGGAAGAAGTCGATGCCGTCCCGGGGGCGGGGGGCGGCGGTGGCGGTGACCAGCACCACTGTCTCGCCATAGGTGACCAGCACGGCGGCGTTGGCCAGCTCCGCGAGCTTGCCGGTCTCCAGGGTCAGGGGCCGGCCGGCCAGATCCATGGTGTACTTTCGGTAGTTGGGGAACTGCTTTTTGGTAATAATCGTTGACATAGCTTTCTCCTTTTCATTCGTCTGCTGTTCCGGGATTCTACCTTTTAGCACCTGATTTTGCTGCTGAATAGGTATTCAACAGTAAAATCAACTGCTAAAAGGCAATCCCGCTGCCTGCAAGCCGGGAGTGGGGCGAAGAAAACGAAAGGCGGGGAAAAGGGACGCAGCCCTTCCCCCCGCGCTGTTCATTTACTTACGGATACCCAGCTTGGCGATCAGGGCGCGGTAGCGCTCAATGTCCTTCTTGGCCAGATAATCCAGAAGGCTGCGGCGCTTACCGATCATCTTGTACAGGCCACGGCGGCTGTGGTTGTCGTGGGCGTGGACCTTCAGGTGCTCGGTGAGCTGGTTGATCCGCTCGGTGAGAATCGCCACCTGGACTTCGGGGGAACCGGTGTCGGTGGAGTGGGTGCGGTTGGCCTCAATAATGGAGGTCTTCTGATCTTTGAGCATCATAGTTATTCACCTTCTCATAAAAATTCTCCGCACGCTGGGCCGGGGCAGGTGCCGCCAGACGGCCAAGCGAGGGAATCTGCTTTCAGCAGTGCCTTTTACTATAGCACAGTCAATTACGCTTGTAAAGAATAATCTCAAAAAAATATACCATTTTTTCGGGAATTACGCTCCGTTGGAGGGCATAGCGGCGCGCCTTAAAAAGTTTGCGCAGTTTTACCCGGTTTCATGCAGGAGAACAGGCCCGGACGCCTGCCGCAGCGCCCGGGCCTGAAGGGGGAAGCTGGTTTTACGCCAACAGCTTTTCCATATGGGCGGCCCGCAGGGCCTTCATGAGAGCCACCCCCAGGATGGGGGCGAAGATGATGGCGATTGCGCCGTTGGTGATGGTGGCGGGAATCTTGGTGGCGACCACCGCCCAGCACTGGGCCGACTCGGTGAGTTTGCCCAGATACATCGCGTTATAAAAATAGTTTTTGACAAGATAGACCGCCATGTACCCAATGGCCGCACAGGCGGCAGCCGCCACCTGGGGGCCGTACTTCTCCTTGGCGTTCTTAAAGAGGCCGTAGAGCACCAGACCGGCTATCAGGCCGTACATGCCCTTGGTGAGCAGGGTGATGGGCGCTTCCATGGCGTAGGCGGGGTTGGTGAGGTCGTAGAAGAAACTGCCCAGTCCCGCCGCCAGGAAGCCGTACCAGGGCCCCAGCAGGATCCCCGAGAGGGCGCACAGGATATTTGCCAGGGTGAACGCCGTCACCCCGCCAACGGGCACGGGCATGGTGATGCGCAGGAAATTGCCCACAAAGACGATGGCCGTCATCATGGCGGCGGCGCACAGCCGCAGGAGCTTCTGATGGCTTTGTGTTTGATTCATCTGTGTTTGATTCATTTGTGTTTGATTCATTTGTGTTTGATTCATAGGTGTATCCTCCTTTTTGCCGCCAGGGAGTTGACGGCTGGGGTTGATACTGCTATTATACAGCTGTCTGGTACTATTAAAACTGCCAGAACACAAATTTTTTATGGTATCAGTTGGAGGAAAACCATGTTGGACCTGACCCTTTGCCTGGACAGCGCCGCCTCCAGCCCCCTCTACCAGCAGATCTACGAGAGTCTGGCCCGGCAGATCCGAACAGGCCGTCTGGCCTCCGGGACCCGGCTTCCCGGCAAGCGGAGCCTTGCCGCCCAGCTGGCCGTGGCGGTGAACACTGTGGACACGGCCTACCAGATGCTGGTGGCGGAGGGCTATTTGGAGGCCCGGCCCAAAAGCGGCTTTTTTGTTCTGGAGTACGCGGTCCCCGACCCGCCGGCTGCGCCGCCGCCGGAATCCGCCCCGCAGGCGCCGCCGGAGCCCGCCCCCCTGAAATACGACCTCTCCACCGGCGCGGTGGATATTGACCTCTTCCCCTTCCGCACCTGGGGCCGCATTCAAAAGGAACTGCTGTACGCCCGGCCGGAGCTCCTCCGCCACGGGCCCCGTCAGGGGGACCCGGAGCTGCGGGAGCAGCTGGCCGGCTACCTGCGGGCCTACCGGGGGGTGGTCTGCTCGCCGGAGCAGATTGTGGTAGGCGCGGGGGTGGAGTATCTGCTGGGCCTTCTGGCCCGGCTGCTGGGGGGGCCGGGCAGCTCGGCGGCCATTGAGAACCCCGGCTACGACAGGCCCCGGTCTATCCTGGAAAACAACGGCATCCCCTGCCGGTGCGTGGACATCGACGCCGGGGGACTCTCCCCCGAAGGGCTGGAGGCCAGCGGCGCAAACCTCTGCCACATCACCCCCAGCCACCATTTCCCCACCGGCGTCACCATGCCCGCGGGGCGAAGGGCCCAGCTGCTGCGGTGGGCGGCGGACCAGCCCGGACGCTACATCCTGGAGGACGACTACGACGCGGAGTTCCGCTTTGATATGCGGCCCATACCCAGCCTACAGGGCATGGCGGGGCCCGGCGGCCCGGTAGTGTACCTCTGCACCTTCTCCAAGAGCCTGGCTCCCAGCATCCGGATCGCCTGTATGGTGCTGCCGGAGCAGCTTATGGAGCCCTACCGGGCCGCTTTCGGCAGCTACTCTAACACCGTCAGCCGTTTTGAACAGCAGACCCTCCGCCGGTTCCTGGAGGAGGGCTATTTCACCCGCCATCTGGCCAGGATGCGGGGGGCCTACAAGGCCCGTATGGAGCGGCTGGTTCAGGAGCTGGAGAGGCGGTTCGGCCGGGAGGCGGTACGCATACAGGGCCGTCACAACGGGCTGCACCTGCTGCTGGCCCTGCCGGATGGGCCGGGCGAGCCGGCCATGACCGCCGCCGCCCGCAGGGCCGGGGTGGGACTGCGGGGGCTCAGCGGGTATTATATGGAGCGCCGGGAGCAGTGCCCCGCCAATACGGTGGTGCTGGGCTACGCCTCCCTGCGGGACGGGGATATCCCCGGTCTGGCGGAGGCCCTCTCCGGGGCCTGGCGGGGAGCCCGCTAGACGCGGAAAACCGGGGACGGCCCGCGCCGCTCCCGGTTTTTCCACAAACGAGGTCAAATTCTCCCGTACATTTTCGCGTAATCCCGCAGCTTCTTTGCCAGCGACGGCGTGGCCTCGCCGGGCAGAAGCCTCCACTGCCAGTTGCCGTCCGCCTTGCCGGGGGTATTCATACGGGATTCGGCCCCCAGGCCCAGACAGTCCTGCATCTGGGCCACAAAGGTGTCCGCCACGCTGGACATGCCCCCCCGGATCATGCCCCAGTGGAAGCCCTCCGCGTCGTTAAGGCCCAGGTACCTCCGGGCCATAGATACATCGGAGCGGTCCGCGCTGTGCCGCCACTGCATCACCGTCTCATTGTCGTGGGTGCCCACGTAGCACACGCAGTTGCGGTTGTAGGTGTGGGGCAGGTAGTTGCTGGGCTCCCGGACGTCGAAGGCGAATTCCAGCACCTTCATGCCGGGCAGGCCGGAGTCCTCCAGCAGCTGCTTTACCTCCGGCGTGAGGAAGCCCAGGTCCTCGGCGATGATTTTCAGGTTGGGGAACCAGCCGGTCAGCACCCCCACCAAGTCCATGCCCGGACCCTTGCGCCAGCGGCCGTTTTTCGCGGTGGCCTCCCCGTAGGGCACCGCCCAGTAGCTCTCCAGCCCCCGGAAGTGGTCGATGCGGATGACGTCGAAGAGGCGGCCCGCGCCCTCCACCCGGCGGATCCACCAGCCGTAGCCGTCCTGCTTCATCCGGTCATAGTCATAGAGCGGGTTGCCCCACAGCTGGCCGTCGGCGGAGAAGTAGTCCGGCGGCACGCCGGAGACCTCGGTGGGTACGTTGTCCTCCCCCAGCTGGAAGAACTCCGGCGAACCCCACACATCGGCGGAGTCCATGGCCACGTAGATGGGCAGGTCCCCGATGACCTGGATGCCCAGGCTATGGATATAGCTTCGCAGGCCATTCCACTGCTGGAAAAAGAGATATTGCAGGTATGTGAAGAAGTCCACATCCTCCTGGAGCTCCTGGGTGTAGCGCTCCACCGCCTCCGGCCTGCGCAGGCGGATGTCCTCGTCCGGCCAGTCCAGCCAGCTCTTCATCTGAAAATGCTTTTTGACCGCCATAAAGAGGGCGTAATCGGGAAGCCAGGGGTTCTCCGCCTGGAACGCCGCCACCGCCTCCCGGTCCCGGGGCCAGCCCTTCTGAAAGGCGGCGCGGAGCATGGAAAACCGGGCGTCATAAATCTTACCGTAATCCACATAGCGGGGGTTGGTTCCCCAACTGGCGGCCTTCAGCAGGTCACGGTCCAGGAGGCCGTCCTCCGCCAGCAGGTCCAGGTCGATGAAATAGGGGTTCCCGGCGAAGGTGGAGAAGCTCTGATAGGGGCTGTCCCCATAGCTGGTAGGCCCCAGGGGCAGGAGCTGCCAGTATTTCTGCCCGGCGGCGTGGAGAAAATCCGCGAACCGGCGGGCCTCCCGGCCCAGTGTCCCGATGCCGTAGCGGGAGGGGAGGGAGGAGATATGCAGGAGGATACCGCTGCTGCGTTCCATAGGCAATCCCACTTTCTAAGGTTTTTTTATTGCGCTTTGGGTATTTTACCATCCAAACCGCCCTGTGTAAAGGGGGAGTTTGCGGAGCCCGTGCCCCTGCCGCTCTTATAGAGCCATTACAGCGCCATTACTTTTCGTTTTTGCGGTTCTCCGGGGCGCCAGCAAGCATAGTCCTCCGTACCCTCGCCATCCATTACGAAAAAACGGGCCCCATTCGGCCGGGTCCCTTTTCCGCAGCTTAAGCGGCGCCGTCTCCCAAAATTTTGGTTGTATTTTCCGGCGGAAGGTGGTACAATAGAGCGAGTTACTTCCCTACCGCATTGCAAAGGAGTTTTTTATATGGGCGACAACAAAGATTATATGACCCACCCCGAGGACCTGGGCTGCATCCACATTTCCCAGGACGTGCTGGCGTCCATCGCCGCCGGCGCGGTGACAGAGGTGGAGGGCATCAGCGGCATGATGAATCTGGCGGCGAAGAAGTCCAGCGCCAGAGGCGTGCGCATCTCCGTGGACGACGACGGCGCGGTGGTGGACCTATTCGTCATGGTCCGTTACGGCTACGCCATCCCCGAGGTGGCGGAGAAGATTCAGGCCGCCGTGGCCAACGCCATTGAGTCCATGACCGGTTTTGCCGTTAAGGCGGTGAACGTCCACGTGGGCGGCGTCAGCTTCCAGTAAGCCGGTGTGTTGTGTGAGGGAGAATTTCGGTACCCATGATTAGAAATGTTGCGCGGGAGATCGCCATGCATCTCTCCTATGAGCTCAGCTTCACGGACCTGAGCGCCCAGGACCTGCTGGACCAGCGGCTGAGCGGCCCCCGGTTTTCCGCCCTGGCCCCGGAATACGAGGTCTATGGGCAGCTCCCGGGCCCCACCCAGCGGGACTATATCCGCAAGGTGGTCCAGGGTGTGGCCCTCCACGGCTACGAGCTGGACCAGTACATCGAAAAATATGCCAAGGGCTGGCGGTTCGAGCGCATCCCACTGGTGGCGGGGGCCATCATGCGCCTGGCCATGTACGAAATCCTGTACATGCCGGAGATCCCCAACGGCGCGGCCATCAACGAGGCTGTGGAGATCGCCAAGAAGTACGAGAGTCCGGAGGTGGTCCGGTTCATCAACGGCATCCTGGGCTCCTTCCTCCGGGCGGAGGTTCCCGAGGAACCGGCGGGGCGTTAAAAAGGGCGCACAGATGTGCGCTCTTTTCCGTCTCACGCGGAAAAAATTGCTACAGCAGGGAGGTGCGCCGCCATGGAGCAGCAGATTTATACCGTATCCCAGCTCAACGCGCTGGTCAAAAACATTCTGGAGGACGTGCCCGCCCTGGGGGAGGTGTACGTCCGGGGAGAGCTCTCCAACTACAAGGTCTACCCCTCCGGCCACCACTATTTTACCCTCAAGGACAGCGAGTCCGCCCTCCGCTGCGTACTCTTCAAGGCCATGGCCCAGCGGCTGCGGTTCCGGCCGGAAAACGGCATGAAGGTCATCGCCATGGGCCGGGCCACCCTCTACCCCCGGGACGGGGCCTACCAGCTCTACTGCAATTTCCTTCAGCCGGAGGGTGTGGGGGACCTGCATACGGCCTTTGAGCAGCTCAAGGAGAAGCTGCGGCTGGAGGGTCTCTTCGACGAGAGCCGCAAAAAGCCCCTGCCCCCCTACCCGCGCTCCATCGCCATCGTCACCTCCCCCGCCGGGGCGGCGGTCCACGATATGCTGCGGATTCTGCGCCGCCGGTACCCTCTGGCGGCGGTGAAGCTGCTGCCGGTACGGGTGCAGGGTCCGGAGGCCCCGGCGGAGATCGCGGGGGCCCTGCGCTACGCCAACCTCCACCGGCTCGCTGACGTTATCATCACCGGGCGGGGCGGCGGGTCCATCGAGGACCTGTGGGCCTTTAACGACGAGCGGGTGGCCCGGGCCATCTACGCCTCCGAGATCCCGGTGATCTCCGCCGTGGGCCACGAGCCGGATGTGACCATTGCCGACTATGTGGCGGACCTGCGGGCGGCCACGCCCACCCATGCGGCGGAACTGGCTGTGCCGGATCAGGAGGAACTGCGCCAGCAGCTGGCA
>CATIYU010000138.1 GCA_949739085.1 uncultured Eubacteriales bacterium
ACGGCGGCTACGCCATCGGCGCTTTCAATGTCAACAACATGGAAATCGTTCAGGGCATTACGGAGGCCGCAAAGGAGGTCAACGCCCCCCTGATCCTCCAGGTCTCCAAGGGCGCCAGGGCCTACGCAAACCACACCTACCTGGTCAAACTGGTTGAGGCCGCCATCATCGAGACCGGCCTGCCGATCTGCCTGCATTTGGACCACGGCGACAGCTTTGAGACCTGCAAGAGCTGCATTGACGGCGGATTTACCTCCGTTATGATTGACGCGTCCTCTAAGCCCTTTGAGGAAAATATCGAAATCACCAAGAAGGTGGTGGAGTATGCCCACGACCATGGCGTGGTGGTGGAGGCTGAGCTAGGTGCTCTGGCCGGTATTGAGGACGAAGTCCAGGTCTCCGCCGAGGAGTCCCACTACACCCGCCCCGAAGAGGTGGAGGAGTTCGTCTCCAAGACTGGCTGCGACTCCCTGGCCATTGCCATTGGCACCTCCCACGGCGCTTACAAGTTCACCGCTGCCCAGTGCACCCGCAACGAGAAGGGCGAGCTGGTGCCCCCGCCCCTGCGCTTCGACATTCTGGATGAGGTGGTCAAGCGCCTGCCCGGCTTCCCCATAGTGCTCCATGGCTCCTCCTCCGTGCCCCAGAGCTACGTGAAGATGATTAACGCCAACGGCGGCAAAATGCCCGACGCCGTTGGGATCCCTGAGGAGCAGCTCCGCCAGGCCGCCCGCTCCGCTGTCTGCAAAATTAATATTGACTCTGACCTACGCCTGGCCATGACCGGAACTATTCGCCAGTTCTTCAGCGAACATCCCGACAAGTTTGACCCCCGGGAGTACCTGAAACCCGCTCGTGCCAATATCAAGGAGCTGGTCAAGCACAAGCTCATTAACGTTCTGGGCTGCGACGGTAAAGCGTGACGCCATAGCATGTTTCTTTGTATCAATCCCGGGCTGTCCTGTAGGCAGTCCGGGATTCTGTAAACTGCCCTAGGGAGGGAGACTCATGGAAAAATGGCTGTATGTGATGATGATTGAAAAGACCAAATCATACAATAAACTTACCAAAGCAGCTGTGGAACGGCATGTTGCCAACCTGAAGAGCTTGGATGAAAGCGGACACATAGCGCTTGCCGGTGTTTTTAAGGGGTATCCCGGCGTCGCCGGAATGTACATACTGAAGGCTGAAAGCTACGAGGCCGCCGATGCGCTCTGTAAGCGGGAGCCACTGGTTCTGGAGGGGTTCGCTACCTATAAGCTGAAAGCCCTGCAAGTCGCAGACAAGGAAAACAACTACCTGCTCTAATGTTCCCTGATACAGCAGTCCGCCGCCGCCAGCGGCAGGGCTGCTGTTTAACTTTTTCTCAGTAACCTCTTGACAAATTCCCGATTCTGTGTATAATCAAATACATGAGCAATTGCTCATGTATTCATGTATTTAGACCATTAGAAGGAGGTCTGGGGATGAACAGGGAACCGGTGGAGGTCTGTGAGGTTAGTGTCATCCATGAGGACGTGCTGGCCAGAGTCAAGGCGAAAATGCCGGACGAGGAGCCTGTCTACGAGGTGTCAGAGCTCTTTAAGGTGTTCGGGGACTCCACCCGGGCGAGAATTATCTGCGCACTGAACATTGAGGAGATGTGCGTGTGCGACCTGGCCGCACTGCTAAACATGAGCCAGAGTGCTATCAGTCACCAGCTGCGGCTGCTGAAGGTGTCCAGAATTGTCAAGAGCAGAAAGCAGGGAAGAGTGGTCTACTACTCCCTGGACGACGGACATATTGGACAGATTTTTGCCATGGCATTTGACCATGTGATGGAAGAAATGGAGGGGTGAGAGATGGAAGAGACCAAGAAGAACCGCGCCGCTGGGGATTCCTGCACGCACCACAGTCACGGGGAGCATGAGCACTGTCACGACCATGAGCACCATAAGCATCATGGACACGATGAACATTGCTGTGGCCATGAACATCACGGGCACGATGAGCATTGCTGCGGCCATGAGCATCATGAGCACGGACACTGCGAGTGCGGGCATGACCACGGCTGTGGATGCGGCCACGACCACAACCATGAGGACCCCGCCGAGGCCAGAAAGGAGCTTATTACCTTGGCCGCCGGAACAGTGCTGCTGGCGGCAGGGCTGCTGTTGCGGGTGCTCCTGCCAGGGACGCCCTTGGCCGGGACAGCTGTGCTGATTGCTGCGTTTCTGGTAGTTGCGGCGGAGATCGCCATACAGGCGGTGAACAATATACGCCGGGGAGATGTCTTTGGAGAGAACTTCCTCATGACCATTGCCGGAATCGGTGCGGTATGCATCGGGGAAATTCCAGAGGGCGTGCTGGTCTTCCTGCTGTACCGCTTGGGCGAGTATTTACAGACAAAGGCCGTCTCCTCCTCCAGGAAGTCTATCTCCGCGCTGCTGGACGTGCGGCCTGACAGGGCGAACCTGCTGGAGAACGGTCAGACCAGGGAGGTGGACGCAAAGGATGTAGCGGTAGGACAGATCATCCTGGTGCGAGCGGGGGAGAAGGCGCCCCTGGACGGCGTAGTGGTCTCGGGGAGCTCCCAGCTGGACACCGCAGCGCTGACTGGCGAATCTATGCCCAGAGAGGTTGGGCCGGGGCAGACGGTTCTAGCCGGGTGCATCAACCTCAGCGGCGCACTGGAGCTGCGAGTGGAGAAATCCTTCGGGGAGTCTACCGCCAGCAAAATCCTGGAGATGGTGGAGCATGCCTCCGAGAAAAAAGCCGCCAGCGAGAAGTTCATTACCCGGTTTGCCCGGGTATACACCCCACTTGTGTGTCTGGCGGCTGTGGTGGTAGCGGTGCTGCCGCCCCTGGTGGGGCTGATGAGCTGGAGTCAGTCCCTATACAGCGCACTATGCTTTTTGGCGATATCCTGCCCCTGCGCGTTGGTGATCTCTGTGCCCCTCAGTTTCTTTGCCGGTATCGGCAGGGCTTCCAGAGAGGGGATTCTAGTCAAGGGCGGCAACCACCTGGAGACCTTGGCCAAAGCGGAGATTGTGGCCTTTGATAAAACTGGCACCCTGACTGTAGGGAAGTTCTCCGTATCCAAGTGCATACCAGCGGAGGGCGTTTCCCAGGAAAAGCTCCTGGAGCTGGCAGCTCTGGCGGAGAGCCGGTCCACACACCCCATCGCCCATTCTATTCTGGCGGCAGCAGGGGCCGTGGCAGTGGAATCCGTGACCAGTTCCCAGGAGGAGGCGGGGCACGGCGTGACTGTCACCGCCAGTGGTCAGCAGATTGTTGCTGGTAAGGCAAAATACTTGTCAGATATTGGGATTTCTGTTCCGCAAGTTGAAATCGGAGCCTCTACAGCAGTGTACGTGGCTCTGGACGGCGTATACCAAGGGGCTGTGCTGCTTCGGGATGTCCCAAAGCCGGACGCCAAGGCCGCCATCGCCCAGCTCAAGGAGTTGGGTGTGCGCAAGACCGCTATGCTCTCCGGAGACACCCGGCAGGCAGCGGAGGAGACCGGTCGGGAATTGGGCCTAGACGCCGCCGTGGGGCAGCTTCTGCCAGAGGATAAGCTGCGGGAGCTGGAAAATCTGCGGAGCAGCTTGAGCGGGAAAGGAAAGCTCCTCTACGCCGGGGACGGCATCAACGATACGCCGGTGCTGGCCGCCGCAGACGCCGGTATCGCCATGGGTGGACTGGGTGCCGATGCCGCCATCGAGACCGCCGACGTCATTATCATGGGCGATGAGCCGGGAAAAATTGCCGGCGGCATCCGCATCGCCCGGAGAACAGCCAGAATCGCCACGGAAAATATCGTCTTCTCTATTGCGGTAAAGCTTCTGGTGATGCTCCTGTCCGTCTTCGGACTGGTGGAGCTGTGGGCAGCTGTGTTCGCCGACGTGGGTGTGTGTATGATTTGCGTGCTCAACACCCTCAGAATCAACCGCAGATAGTTTGGCGCGCCATTCACCCCCTCCGCATATACTGTGCGGAAGGGGTGATTTCTTTTGGAGCAGTTTTTAAATCTTATGCCATATGACCGGCAGGCGGCGGTCCAATACGCCCACCAATGGGCCTACGGCAGAAATCCCGCGTTCTACGACTATGAGTGCATTGGAGGGGACTGTACCAATTTTGCCTCCCAATGCGTCTACGCCGGAAGTGGTGTGATGAATTTCACTCGGGAGTTCGGCTGGTACTACATCAACGCCAACGACAAGGCCCCAGCGTGGACTGGGGTGGAGTTCTTCTACAACTTTATGACCAGAACAGCCTCTACTGTGGGACCTGTGGCTGTAGACGCCTCTATCAGTCAGATCCTGCCCGGAGACGTGGTGCAGCTGTCCTTCTCCGGCGAAGCCTGGAACCATGCGCCGGTAGTGGTGAAGCTGCTGCGGACCCCGGCCCTCCAGCCAGCGGACGTCCTCATCGCCGCCCACAGCTATGATTCCGACAACAGGCCCCTGAGCTCCTACGACTATATGGGCATTCGGTTCCTGCACTTTACTGGCGTTAGAAAGGGCTAGGTCAGGTCCAGAGGGACAAGGGCGCTCCGCAGGCATATGCCCAGCAGCGACGGCTCTTGTACCGTCTGCGGCGGGAATGGTCCGCTTATGTATGGCCTGCGCCGGGATAGATGCCTCCCGGCGCGGCGGTTTACAGCTCGCTGAAGGTGTAGCGGTACTTCCGGCCACCCTCTAGAAGGGCCTCGATAATCTCTACGCCGTTCCGCTCTGTGGCCAGGTACTCCACCGAACGCTCCCGCATATATTGCTCCTGCACATACCGGGCGGGATCCTCCAGCCGTAGCTCCAGAATTTCCCGGTTGTCAGGAAGCTGGACGCCATTACATGGGATAAAGGTTTCCTTGATAACTTCGTAGGTTTTCATGATTTTTCTCCCTTCTTCCGTCTGTTTGGACGATTTACCTTATCCTACGCCAATTTGCAGAATATTATACAGGCGAGCCTTGTAACAGAACTGTAACTGGACTTTTCCAAGGAAATTTGCTATACTGAACCCAATTAATAGGAAAGGGTGAAAAAATGATCGGCTGATTTGATTTTCGTGTTACAGGATGTTTCCGGAGGCGTGCGCGTTGGCGGGCGTCTGGTTCCTGTTGCCGAAAGTCAGAGGATGCCAGGTCGTTTTTGCCGCTGTATGCTGCTTCGGTGCGCCCTGTCGCGTTTTCCACTGCTTTCGGTGCGTCCGGAAGCAGTTTTTTTGCTGCCGCAAGGCGGCGGAAGGGAGGACGGCGTATGCTTCAAATTAAAAACCTTACTTTGGTCCACAGGAAGGACCTGCGGACGCTGGTGGAGGATTTTTCTTTCGTATTAAATAGCGGCGACAAGGCCGTGGTGATCGGGGAGGAGGGAAACGGCAAATCCACCATCCTGAAATGGATTTATGATCCCCCTCTGGTAGAGCCCTACTGCCAGTGGAGCGGAGAAAAGGCGGGCGAGGCTGGGACAATGGGGTATCTGGCCCAGGACATCCCGGCGGAAGAGAAAGAGATGAGCGTTTACGAATTTTGTAACTCGTCTCCGCATTTCCTGGATCTGACACCAAAGGAGCTGGGGGAGATTGCCAGACAGCTGCGGTTCCCGGCAGAGGAGTTTTTCAGCGACAGGCCAGTAGGGACGCTCTCTGGTGGGGAGCAGATAAAATTGCAGCTGGGACGGCTGCTGTTCGCCCGGCCAGAGACATTGCTGTTGGACGAGCCCTCCAGTGACTTGGATTTGGAGACCCTGCGGTGGTTGGAGAAGTTCATCCAGGACTATAAAGGGATTATCCTTTACATCTCCCATGATGAGGCACTGATTGAGAACACCGCTAACCTGGTGCTCCACATTGAGCATCCCAGGGAGGGAAAACCGCCTAGATGCGGGGCGTTCCGGCTGGACTACCGAACCTACGTCCAACGGCGGGACGCCGGTATCGCGGACCAAACCCGTCAGGCTAGAAAAGAGCAGGATGAGTACGACAAAAAAATGGAGCGCTACCGCCGGATTCAGCAGAGCGTGGAGCACGCACAAAACGCGGTCTCCCGGCAGGACCCTAGTACGGGACGCCTGCTGAAAAAGAAAATGCACGCCGTGCAGTCCCTGGGGCGGCGGTTTGAGCGGGAGGCGGAAGGTATGACTCAGCTGCCGGAGGTGGAAATGGCAGCCTTCCTGCGGTTCCCTCAGGAGGCGCGGCTGCCGTCAGGGAAGGTGGTGCTGGACCTGCGGCTGGAGGAACTACGGGCCGGAGGGAGGCTGCTGGCAAGGAATATCCGTCTGCGGGCGATGGGTGGTGAAAAAATCGGTATTCTGGGGCCAAACGGGTCGGGAAAGACCACTCTTCTGCGGTGTGTCCAGGCAGAACTGCTGCCCCGCCGGGATATCCATGCCGCCTATATGTCCCAGGACTATGCCGAAACTCTGCCGCTGGATTTGACGCCTGTGCAGTACTTGGCACCTCAGGGGGACACGGCCTCAGAGACCAAGGCCAGAACTTTTTTAGGAAGTATCCGCTATGCCAGGGAGGAGATGACCCACTCCATCCGGGAGCTATCTGGCGGACAGAAGGCTAAGTTATTGTTGACCCGGATGATGCTGGACAGCGTGAATGTGCTGATTCTGGATGAGCCAACCAGGAATTTTTCCCCTATTTCCGGGCCCCGGGTGCGGCAGGCACTCTCAGAGTTTGGCGGGACGGTTATCAGCGTATCCCACGACCGAAAGTTTCTGGCGGAAGTGTGTGACAAGTTGTTTCGCTTTACAGAGAAAGGACTTATTTCCGTGGACCGGGAAGAGCTGAAGGAGGAGTTGAATATATGAAAAAGGCCGCTGTTATGCTCTATCCGCTGTTCTCTCTCCAGGAGATCAGCTGCCTTACCGAGCTGTTCCGTTTTTATGATAAGGAGATGGTCACCTTCTCTGCTGGACGGGAGCCGGTCCGCAGCGAGGACGGGTTTCTCATCCTGCCGGACCGGGACTTCTCCGAGTTTCACCGGGAAGACTTCGACTGCCTGGTTTTGCCCGGCATCTGGGAGCCCCTGCCAGTGATGCTGGATGACCGGAATATCAGCTTTCTGGAGCAAGTTCGCGGGGAGCGGGAGTTGGTGATTGCCGCCATCTCCGCCGGACCGCTGCTATTGGGAAAAGCGGGGCTGCTGGAGGACCGCCGGTTTACCTCCGGCGTGTTTGAGGAATTTTTGGATGCTTTCCCGGTAATGCCCCGGTCCGGAATTGTGCGAAAGCCGCTGGTGGAGGACGGAACCCTGATTACTGCTCTTCGGGACGCTTTCCGGGAATTTGCTGTCGCAGTGGGCCGCAAGGTGGGGATTGACTGCCCTGATTCTATTTTCTCCAGCGTGACGGACAAAAACTTTTCAGAGGAGGATTTAATCTACCATCTGCCGCCAGAGAAGCTGGAGGAGGCCCGAGCCTACTGGGACAGGTGACTGGCGGCAAATGAGTGAATCCAACAGGAAAGGAGCGGTTTGCCTTGACCAGACCCATTCAGTTTGCATAGCGCGGCTATTGCAAATACTATGTAAATTGGGACACATGTGATAGCCGCCGTATCGGAATCCAACGGGAGATACGATGAGCTATTCAGACAAAAAGGCGTATAAAATTATCCATAAGTGCGGCCATTGCGGTCGGAAAATGACTTTTTGTACCACCGGTAAATTCCGGGTTAACGCCAACAAAAACCGGCTGGACGTCTGGCTGATCTACCAGTGCGGCAAGTGCGGGCACACCTTGAACATCCCCGTTTATGAGCGCGTTCCGCCCCAGAAAATTCCGAGAGAACAGTATGAAAAATTCCTCGTTAACGACAGCGCGCTGGCATCGGCCTATGCTGCGGACGGTTCATTTCTGAAACACAGGCGTTTTATCTTAGAAAAATGAAAAAATCTCTTGACATTGACGCTGCGTCATAGACTATCCTTTGCTTCGGGAGGTGAAAACCATGTGCTATACCGTGAACCAACTGGCCCAGCTCTCAGGGCTTACGCCCCGTACGCTGCGCTACTATGACGCCATTGGGCTGCTGCGCCCGGCCAGGGATAATGCCAGCGGTTACCGGCGCTATACCGCTGCCGAGGTGGACCGGCTCCAGCAGATTTTGCTCTACCGAGAGATGGGGGTTCCCTTGGACGAGATTCGCCGGATGCTGGACGCACCGGACTTCAACCAGACTGAGGCTCTGCGGCAGCATTTGGGCCGCCTCCTGGCACAGCGGCAGCGGGTGGATATGCTGATCCAGACCGTCAGCCGCACACTGGATACCTTGGAAGGAGGAACGATCATGAGCGATAAGGAAAAATTTGAGGGAATGAAGCGGCGGGCCATCCAGGAGAACGAGGCTGCCTACGGCCAGGAAGTTCGGGAGAAATACGGGGAACAGGCCGTGGAGGACGTGAACCACCGCATGGGGCAGATGGGGGAGGAGGACTGGAAGCGGATGAAGGAAGAGGAGTCTGGATACCTGGAGGCGCTGAGGCGGGCCGTGGCAACGGGAGATCCGGCGGGCCAGGATGCAATGGACGCCTGCCGTCTCCACAGAAGATGGCTGCTCCACTATTGGACGCCGGAAATGCTGACCCCCCAGAGCCACCAGAACTTGGTGTATATGTATGGGCAGGATGAGCGTTTCCGTGACTACTATGAGAAAGCGGCACCGGGCTGCGCGGCGTTCTTCAGCCAAGCTATCCGGGTCTTCTACCGGGATAAAGTGGAATAAACGGCCTTTCTGGGGCGGGACAGTGTCCCGCCCTTGAAATATTCCGGGGCACCGACAAAACCGGCGCGGATATGGCAGTGGGGATGTGGTACAGTGTCCGGGACAACACGCGAAAAAAGGAGGACGCCGAAGCATGGAACTGGCAGTTATGGCCGCTATTTTTCTCGCGGGGATTATCCTGATCGTAAAGGGGGGAAATTTTTTCGTGGACGCCGCCTCCTGGATTGCGGAGGCCAGCGGAATTCCCAAACTCATCATCGGGGCCACCATTGTCAGCGTGGCCACCACCCTGCCGGAAATGCTGGTATCCGTCATGGCTGCCGCTCAGGGGAAGGTGGATATGTCCGTGGGCAACGCAGTAGGCAGCGTAACCGCCAATCTGGGGCTCATTATGGCCATTTCACTGCTCTGTATGCCGGGATTGATCAGAAGGCGGGACTACTTCGTAAAGTCTGCCCTCATGATAGCTGCCGCTGGGATTGTGGTCATTGGAGGGCTGCGGGGCCGGGTGGGCCAAAGGCTGACCGTGGTACTGCTGGCGGTATTTGCCTTCTTCCTTTTTGAGAACGTGCGGTCTGCCAGGTCCTCTGCGGCGGGCGGCAGGGACGTTCCCGGATGGGCCCGGCTGTCCCCCGGGAGAAGAGAACTGCTCTTCCAGTGCGCCAAATTCCTCCTGGGGGCAGGGGGAGTGGTGCTGGGGGCGGACCTGCTGGTGGACAGCGGAAGCGCTCTGGCCCGGCTGGCGGGCGTGTCCGAGAGGATCATCGGCGTGACCATCGTGGCTGTGGGCACATCGCTGCCAGAGCTGGTTACCACCGTGACAGCGATTGCGAAACGGCAGTCCGCCCTGTCGGTGGGGAACATTCTGGGAGCCAACATTTTAGACCTGACCCTGATTCTACCCCTCAGCGCCCTGATTTCCGGCAAGCCGCTGCCGATCGCCCAGGCCGCCGCCCACATTGACCTGCCCGCTTGCCTGCTGGTAGGGGCCATCGCCGTAGTCCCGCCGGTGTTTACCGCCAGATTTCACCGGTGGCAGGGGCTTTTGCTGCTGGCGGTTTACGCCGCCTATCTGTGGCTCACCTGTGGCGCATAAATACATAAAAAGCTGGGAGCGGCGGCCTGCCGTTCCCAGCCCTCTTGATTATTCCCGGTCCAAAACCATCTCCAGCTCAGTCACTTCATAGAGGCCGTAGAGGCGCTCTGTCTGCTGGTGTCCTGTGAACTGGAAGCCCATGTGCTGGTAGAAGCCGATTGCCTTTTCGTTGCTCTTCAGGACAAACAGGACTACCCTGGAGCGGTGCAGATGGGCCAGACAGCTCTCCAACAGCAGCTTTCCCAAGCCAAGGCCCTGATACTCTTGGAGAAGATACAGTGCGCAGACCTCCCCCGCATCGGGGACGGACACGAATTCCCGGGCCGCTGGGAGATAGCAGGCAAACCCCGCCACCCGGTCCTGCTGCTCCCGGTCCAGCAGGACCAGCGTATTGACTGGATAGTTCTCCGCAATATGGCGGCAGGCATCCAGGCTTTGCTTTTCCAATATACGGGGATCCACGAGACCGGTATAGGTCTCCAGCCAGGAGGTATAATGGACATACGCTTTACCATCCCGATCCGCCGGGGACTCCATAGGCCAGACCTGGAACCGGGGCTCCCGGCTCCGCCGGAGGACCTCCCAGATATCCAGAATATGAAATTCCCGAGCCGCCGCCTCCCGAGAGGGGAAAACCCGAAAGGGAACCGGAGATTCCCCGCCAGAGGGGAGGTCCGTCCGGCCCGCGGTCTCCAGCCATTCTTCAAAAGAGGCGGCGGCAAGACAAGGGACCATATCGCCATCAATGCGGTACACAGGACAATTTTTGTAGGGAAGGTCTGTGCTGGCATAATAGCAGCCCTGGGCGTCCCGGGCAAAGACGTAAAACTCTGGCACGCCGTACAGTGGGAGGTCCGGCCCTTCGCCTGGACGGAAAAACCGCAGGCCAGTGCGGTCCTCCAGCGCCGCCAGCTCCGGGGAGTCGCTCTCTGTGTGGATTTCAACACCTGTAAAGACTGCCTTTGTATCGGAATCTTCAAAAATAAAGCCAATCGCGCCGTCGTGCCGGTCGTGGATGTAGATAATCTCGCCCATACAGCGCCCTCCTCTCAAGTTTTGCCTATTATACCCCGGGGGAGGAGGGAAGTCAAGCGGCGCTCAGATAAGGCCGTACTCTGCCAACACGGATTTCAGCTTCTCCCGGTTCGCCGGTTCCATCTCGCACAGAGGCAGGCGGAAAATCTCCTGGCAGCGGCCCATCAGAGCCAGAGCTGTTTTGACCGGAATTGGATTGACCTCCCAGAACAGAGCCTCGCACAGCTTGCGGAGTTGAAGCTGTTGCTGCCCAGCTGCTGTAAAGTCTCCTACCAGACAGGATTTTGTCAGCTCGTGCATCTCTCTGGGGACTACATTGGCGGCCACGGAGATGACCCCTTTGCCGCCGAAGAGCATAATAGGCGCGGTTTCATCGTCGTTGCCGGACCATATGTAGAAATCCTCTGGGCACAGCTCCCGGGTTTTTTGCACCAGGGACAGGTCACCGCTGGCCTCCTTGACCCCGATAATGTTGGGATGGGCTGAGAGGGCCGCATAGGTCTCGGCTGTACATTTGACCCCTGTCCGGGAGGGGACGTTATAGAGAAGCAGGGGCTTTGACACCGCATCAGCTACGGTGGTGTAGTGCCTGACAAGGCCCTGGTAGGTGGCCTTGTTGTAGAAGGGAGTCACCACCAGCAGGCCGTCCACCCCCGCCAGAACCGCGTCTTTGGAGAGCTTAACAGCGGTTTCTGTACTGTTTGCGCCGCTGCCGGCGATAACAGGAACCTTGCCGTCCACATGCCGGACAGCTGTCTCAATGGTGCGCATACGCTCGACGTAGCTCATGGTGGCTGCCTCGCCGGTAGTGCCACAGACAATGACCGCATCGGTGCCGTTCTCTAATTGGAAGTCTATCAGCCGTTTAAGAGCGGGATAGTCTACGCTGTCGCTGGTAAAAGGCGTGATGATGGCCACGCCGGAGCCGGTGAAAATGGGCTGTTTCATACGGTTCCTCCTGTCGTTCGTTCCTATGTTGCTATTGTATAGAAACAGTTTATGCCATATAATCTAAATTAGTGCCATATACATTGCAAAACATGTCCTGTTTTTCCCAGGAACCGCCGGAACCAACTCGTATATAATGGTAATAGCCAAAAAGGCGGGGAGGCGATGGTGTTGATAAAAGGACGTTGGATAGGCGTGTGTGCCGTGGCGCTGGGCCTGGGGATTCTGATGGCGGCTGTCTTTCCTGCCGGGTTCCTCCTGCTCCTTGTGGCATTTCTGCTGATCGGCTGCGGCTGCTGCTGTATGCGCAGATAGGGAGGAGGGTTCTGCATGAAGATCGTCGTTGTGAAATCACCGAAGTTTTTAAATGGCATTCTCCGAAAACTCTTTGGGATCAAGGAATGAATGATACAGGCCTCTCATAGACTGGAAGCAACAGAGCTTGATATGCGCTAAGGGAGGACGCAAAGGATGGAATTGAAATTCAAAAAAGCCGGACACGACTACTTTGAGCCGCTGCGCTTCACGCCCTTCTCCTGCGAGACCATGCGGGAGAACATCGTGCCCGACAGCTGCGCGGATATCGCCAGAATCGTAGACACCACCGGTATGGTCTGCCTGACCAACCGGGAACTTACCGGCGACGGCCGCTTCAGCGCCAGCGGCACCGTGGAGGTGTCCGTGCTGTACATACCGGAAAGGACAGCCTCCGCCGTCCAGGAGGACGGCCCCCAGGCCCTCCAGTTCCAGATTCCCTTCCAGTGCTATGGGGAGGGCCAGCCGGACTGTGAATTTTTAGATATCCGGGGAGAGCTCCACAGCATCGATACCCGGGTCCTCAATCCACGGAAGGTCCTTACCCGGGCAAACCTGATTCTCTACCCCTCGGGCTGCCGTCATGCCTCCCTCTCCGTCTGCACTGGGATGGACGGGGAGGAGACCGGATGCATCCAGCTCCTACGGGAGAAACGGGAGACCCGGGTAGTGGCTGGAGTGCGCGAAAAGGAATTTACCTTTACAGAGGAACTGCCCCTGTCCCCGGGCCGGGGCGGCGTGGAGGATGTCCTCTCTACCCGGGTGGACGTGCGGGGAACGGACTGTAAGCTCATTGGCAACAAGCTGGTAGTCAAGGGCCTCATCTCCGCCGCCGTCCTCTACCGGGAGGGGGGCGGGCGGTTGGCCATGCTCCAGCAGGACCTGCCCTTCTCCCAGATTTTGGAGGGGAGCGGCTTAGAGGAGGACTGCGAGTGCGAGGCCGCCTACCAGGTTCTCAGCACCGAGTGCCGCGTAGGCGGCGAGAGCGGCCCCGACGACGCCTATGTCATGACCCTGACGCTGCTTCTGCGGGCCAGAGTCATGGTGTGGCGGGGAGAGGAGGTCTCCTTTATCGCGGACCTCTACAGCACTGCCGCTCCCGTCTCCTGCGAGACAATGGAGCTGGAGCTGCGGGAGGACTGCCAGAAAAATACCCGCCGGCAGAATGTCCGGGAGCTGTTGGAGACCGCTGTAGCGGTGCGGGCGGTTATCGACACAGAGGTGGGCTGCGGCGGTGCACAGATCAGCGGCGGCGAGGTGAAGCTCTCCGCCTGGGCCCGGTGCCTCTTCCTGGACGAAAACGACATGCTGGGCAGCGTGCGGAAGGAGTTTACCCTCTGCGCCCCGGCGGAACTGCCCGACGGAACACCCGCTGGAGAGGAGTCCTGTCAGGTGGAGGCCGCCTGTAGGGGGGATGTAATGGCCAACATCATGCCGGAAGGCATTGAGCTGCGCCTGCCCCTAGACTGCACCCTCACTACCTTCAACCGCCGCCGCTATGTCTGTGTTAGCGGCGGGGAGTCCCAGGAGGAGGAGCAGGATAAGGCCGCAAAGCCCTCCCTGATCCTCCGGAAGCTGGGGCCAGAGGAGTCGTTGTGGTCTGTGGCGAAACAGTACCGCACTACCTGCAAGGGGATTATGGAGGTCAACGGCCTGGAGGAGGGCGTCCCGGCCCCCACAGACCGGCTGCTGCTGATCCCCAAGGCCAGATGAGAAAAGAATCCAAAAAGAACTTGATACAGCGCGGTCCGGGGACGGGCCGCGTTTTCCAGAAAAAGCATGCAGATCAAAATGGGAGGTTACTATGTCAAACTCTGATCTCTATCAGGATATTGCCACCCGCACCGGCGGGTCCCTGTTCGTAGGGGTCCTGGGGCCTGTCCGGACCGGTAAATCCACCTTCATCAAGCGCTTTATGGAGACCTGTGTCATTCCCAATATTGATAACGTCTATCGCAGGGAGCGGGCCATCGACGAGCTGCCCCAGTCCGGCAGCGGCCGTACCATTATGACCGCCGAGCCAAAGTTCGTGCCCGAGGAGGCCGTGGATATCTCTCTGGAAGGTGGCGTCACCTTCGCTGTACGGCTTATCGACAGCGTGGGGTACATGGTCAAGGGTGCAATGGGCCAGTTTGAGGAGGGTCAGCCCCGGATGGTTATGACTCCCTGGATGGAGCAGGAAATCCCCATGGCCGAGGCCGCCGAGATCGGCACCCGGAAGGTCATCCAGGAGCACTCCACTGTGGGTGTGGTCATCACCACAGACGGGTCTATCACCGATATCCCCAGAGAAGACTACCTGGAGGCGGAAGAGCGGGTCATCCACGAGCTCCAAGAGCTGGGAAAGCCCTTTGTGGTCCTCCTCAACTCCACCGACCCCCATGGGGGCCGCGCCGCCAGCATCAGCCGGGACATCGAAAGCCGCTTCGGCGTGCGCTGCCTGCCAGTGAACTGCCTGGAGCTGAATGAGGAGGCTATCACCTACATCATCAAGAGCCTCCTCTTTGAGTTTCCCCTGCGGGAGATGCGCATTTTCCTCCCCGCCTGGGTGGACGCCCTGCCCATGAGCCACCCTATTAAGCAGGCCGTCTACGGTGTTATTCGGGAGGGCGGCGACCGGCTGGGGCACATCCGGGAGGTGGAACCCGTTATCAAGGAGATGGGAGAGCAGGAGAACATCTCCCTCAGCAGGGTACTGTCCATTGATTTGGGAAGAGGCATCGCCTCGGCGGAGCTCCAGCTCCCCAGGGAGCTCTTTTATGAGACTCTCAGCACCCAGTCCGGCTTTACAGTGGCGGACGATGGGGACCTGATGGAGCTGCTGACCCAGCTAGCCGGGGTGAAGGCCAGATTCGATAAGGTTTCCGATGCCCTGAGCAACGTCTATGAGACGGGCTACGGCATCGTCATGCCCACCATGGAGGAGCTTCTGCTGGAGGAGCCGGAGGTCATGCGCCAGGGCGGGCGCTACGGCATCAAGCTGAAGGCCAGTGCGCCGTCCATCCACATGTTTAAGGTGGATATTGAGTCCACTGTGTCCCCCATCGTGGGCAACGAGAAGCAGAGCGAGGATATGGTCAACTACCTCATGGATAAGTTCAGCGGAGATCCCGCCCAGATTTGGGAGTCCAACATCTTCGGCCGCAGCTTCCACGAGCTGGTTAACGAGGAGCTACAGGCAAAACTGTACCGGATGCCCATGGATGCAAGGCTCAAATTCCAGGAGACCTTGCAGCGGATCGTCAACGAGGGCAGCGGCGGGCTCATCTGCATTATTCTGTAAGAGAGAAGAGCTTCCAGGGTCCCCTGGAAGCTCTCTTGCTATGGGAAAAGGTTAGAATGATTCAATTTTATTCCTGGCGGCCTCCTCAAAATACTGGTTGAGGCCCATCCCCGGCAGCAGGGCGAGGAGCCGCTCCCTGGCTGCCGCCAGCCTTTCCATTTGCCCCTCCCTTTGATAGAACGGCAGCAGGCTCATGAGAAAATAATACTCTTGCCGCTCCGTGGAGGCCGCTAGGATGGACGGCATGTGCTGAGCAATGAAATCTTCTGCCCCGCTTGCCTCGGCGGCGGCATGGATCAGCAACCACCACAGGTCCAGATTGTTAGCTGAGATGGGGAACAGGAATGACCTGACCGAAGGCTCCGTCTCTTGGATGGAAAGGATCGCCTCATAGTCCTGAAGTTCCAACAGCATATTGAGATAGAGCTGGAGGGTGATGGGACCTGGATTCTTCTCGAAATCCTGCCTGCACGCCGCCAGCGCATCCCGGCCCCGGCCCTGATTAGCCCATAGCTGATTCTTTTGCAGCCTCATGGACAAATACCAGGGGTGGTCCGTGTCCCCTGCCGTTTTCTCCACAAAGGCCTCCGCGATTTGCAAGGCCCGCCGGAGGGCCTCGCGCCCCTGCTGAATCCACAGGTGCATCCGCTCCGCCTCCAGGTGGTCCCGGTCCGCTTCCAGTCCGGCGGTATCCTTCCCGCCCTTTTCCAGACAGGCGTTGATGGTCTGGAGCTGGGAGTTCACGCACTCCATTGCCTCATGGAACGAGCGGTCGTCCCGCAGCACAGAGTATTTGCACACCAGGTCCTCCGTCCGCTTTAGGGAAGTAACTCCAAACAGCTCGTCAATACTGACACTGAAGAAGGTGGCAATCCTGGGTAGCAGGGTGACGTCTGGAGTTCCGTTGCCCACCTCCCATCGAGAAACAGTCTGAGGGGTCAGGCAAAGGTATTCCGCAAGCTGGGTTTGGGTGACGTCCCGCTCCTTCCGCAGCAGAGCGATCTTTTCTCCGATTGATGGTTTCATAAGGGCTCCTCCTAGGCGTTCCTGTAATCAGACAAACTGTCTGTTATCTTCAGTATACTCGGGGAAGGAGGAATGTCCAGCAAGGCTTTCTTGTAAAATCCGCAAGCCTTTCCTGAATGGCCGGTGGGAATAGGGAAACTCCCTCTTGTTTTTTCCGCGCCCCCATAGTACAATAGACAATGAATACACCCTGCGGGTGAATAAAAAGGAGAGCCATCATGGAATACGCCAGCATGAACCAGGCCCAGCTCCAAACGGAATATGCGCTTGTGGCCAAAAAATTCGAGGACCTCAAAGGCAGAAATCTGAAACTGGATATGTCCCGGGGAAAACCTGGCAAGGAACAGTTGGATTTGGTCAGCGGCATCCTTACGGTGCTGGCCAAGCCGGAGGACTGCGTGCAGGATGGATTGGACGTGCGCAACTACGGCGAGCTCACCGGACTGCCCTGTACAAAGAAGCTCTTTGCCGAAATCCTGGGCTGTAAGCCGGAAGAGTGCTTCATCGGCGGCAACGCCAGCCTGACCCTTATGTACGACACCATCGCCAAGGCTTACACCCACGGCCTGCTCCACAGCGAAAAGCCCTGGGCAAAGCTGGATACGGTGAAGTTCCTCTGCCCGTCCCCTGGATATGACCGGCATTTCAAGATCAGCCAGTCGTTCGGCATGGAGCTCATCACCATCAACATGACCGAAACCGGCCCGGATATGGATGCTGTAGAGGAGGCTGTGAAGGACCCCGCCGTCAAGGGGATGTGGTGCGTACCGAAGTACTCCAACCCGGACGGCATCATCTACAGCCCCGAGACCATCAGCCGTATCGCACATTTAAAGCCCGCCGCCCCGGATTTCCTTCTTATGTGGGACAACGCGTACTGCATCCACGAGTTCGAGGGGGACTACGTGCCCTTCCCGGACATGCTGTCTATCTGCCAGGAGGCGGGGAACCCGGATATGGTGTTTGAATTCGCCTCCACCTCCAAAGTGACCTTCCCCGGCGCGGGGGTGTCCGTGATGGCTGCCAGCGTGGACAACCTCAAATACATAACCGGCCTTATCGGTATACAGACCATCAGCTCCGATAAAATCAACCAGCTGCGCCATGTACGCTACCTGAAGGATAAAGCCCACACCCTGGAGCTGATGAAGCAGCACGCCGCAGTACTTGGGCCCAAGTTCCACGCTGTGCTGGATGCTCTGGACAGAGAGATTGCCCCACTGGGCATCGCCTCCTGGAGGCGGCCTAAGGGGGGATATTTTGTCAGCTTGGACACTGCGGACGGTCTGGCAAAACGGACCCTGGCCCTCTGCAAGGAGGCCGGCGTGGTCATGACCGGTGCAGGCGCTACCTTCCCCTACGGCAAGGACCCCAGAGACCGGAATATCCGCATCGCTCCCAGCCTGCCGCCGGTGGCGGAGCTGGAGGCCGCTATTGAGGTGTTCTGCGTCTGCCTGCGCCTGGCCGCTCTGGAGAAGCTGATGGGGAAGTAGGCAACTGCGGGTTGCTTTACAAACCAGTGGACCCGTGCTATGCTGAGTGCATCAATTTAAGGAGGCATTTGGTATGGAATGCAAGGACGTGCTCATCAAGCTGAGGGAAGAGCGGGGACTGTCACAGCAGGAGCTGGCGGACCAGCTCTTCCTTACCCGGCAGGCCGTGTCCCGGTGGGAGAGAGGGGAGACGGTCCCCGCCTCTGATACGCTCAAGCAGCTGTCGGAATTCTTTCAGGTTTCCATCAACACACTGCTAGGCAGTCCCAGGCAGTTGATTTGCCAGAGCTGCGGTATGCCCCTGGAAGACGGCATTATGGGCCATGACGCAGATGGTAGCATCAACCGGGACTACTGTAAGTGGTGCTATGATGGCGGTAAATATCTCCAGGACTGTACTATGGAGGAAATGATGGAGTTCTGTGTGGGCGCTATGGCTAAACAGGGGATGGACCCAGAACAGGCCCGTACATATTTACAAACTGCCATGCCCCAGCTGGCACGCTGGAAAAAGTAAGAAGACGGCCCCGCCCGGAATTACCCTGGGCGGGGCTGTTTTTAACATATAAGAATAATTTATGGTTGACAGATTATGTTCTTTTATGTATACTATTTATAGAATAGGTAGAAGACCTGGTCCAATGGAGAAAGGAGTATGTCCATGAAAAAAATCCCACGAAGAGTCATCCCAATGCTGCTGTCAGTCCTGTTCACTGCCGGTCTTTTGATGGCACCAGCCTCCGCGGAGCAGGCGTATGAGAATCAGACCGGCCTTGTGGATGTCGGCGCGTCCTCCCTCACGGTGGAGGACCCGGAGATCCCCAGCTACCTTCTGGACCTCATTGAAAATACGGAGATGGTAGCAGCGGGCGGGCTCACTTGTAGCCACTCCAAGTCGTATCCAACCCAAGTTTTGTACGGCTCAAGTTCATCGTCAACGCATATTAAAGTTAAAATTTATCAGGAATATTGTAGTACCTGTGATACGTCTGCAATCATTGACACCAAAGAGGAGGAAGCAGCGCACCTGTTCTACCCAGGAAACAAGTATATCAGCTCCAACCACAACGGACCATATTACACGCACACACATACGTTTGGTCTTGAATGTGTCTGCGGATATCTCCAGACAGAGGTTGTCTCTGCGGGATGTGGGCCGGGCAATTGCGTTGGCCCGTACAGCGTAGAGACCGAGTATACCGCATAAACCTGCATTTTTATTGCATCAGGTCCGGTCTGTTCTTTTAAGATGGCCCCGTCCGGGATCTCCCTGGACGGGGCTGTCTCCATCTTGTAACTATTTTTAGGTTGACATTGTAGACCTAAGCGTGGTACAATAAGTCTACAATGTAAACCAAAGGAGGGAGTTTGATGGAAAAGATTCATCTGACAGGCAGCGAGTGGAATGTACTGGAGTGCTTGTGGGAGAACAATCCCCAGACGGTGATGCAGCTTGTGGCCAGATTGGGGGAGAGCGTGGGTTGGGCAAAGAGCACGACCATTACCATGCTGCGACGAATGGAGGAAAAGGGACTTGTACACTGCGAAATAATTGGCAAGGGAAAATCCTATACACCTGCTGTAGAACAAGAGATTGCTGTGATTTCAGAGACTAGATCTTTCCTGAACCGAATATATCGGGGCAGTGTGGGGCTGATGCTCAGCGCTATGGCGGAGCGTCAGGAACTCAGCCGGGAGGAGATTGCCGAACTGCGGGAAATTTTGGCCAGGGCGGATAAGAAGGGAGAAAAATGATGATGGAATGGATTGCGTCCTCGTGCTTTGTTATTCTTGCCGTGGTGGCCCTGCGGGCTGTGCTGGGAGGACGGATTAGAGCAAGCCTGCGTTACGCCCTTTGGGGGCTGGTGTTGGTGCGTCTGCTAGTACCAGTACAGCTGTTTACCTCCCAGGTGGCCGGATTCGAGGTCTCTTCCATACCGGATGTCATGCGGGAGGAGAATATTTATGTGCTGCCGGTTCAATCCCTACCACTCGGGGACGTCCCTAACATTACGGTGGGGAAGGACGGCGCTATTTATGACGGAAATTCTTTTGGGTTCGCCAGGGTGGAGGGGGAGACGATCTGCCGGTATGCCGCCCGGTTGAGCCCCCTGGAAGTGCTGCGTGGAATCTGGCTTTTGGGCAGTGTAGTTCTGGGAACTACACTTTTGGTATCCAACCTGAGCTTTGCCACCCGGCTGCGGCGGGTTAGGCGGCCTCTGAAATGTGCGGCGGAACCAATTCCGGTGTTTACGGCAGAGGGACTGCCGTCACCATGTTTGTTTGGGTTGCTCCACACGACAATTTATGTGACGCCTAAGACGGCGGAGAATCCAGTTATGCTGCGGCATGTGATAGCCCACGAGGTGACCCACTACCGGCACCTGGACCACCTGTGGAGCATTTTGCGGGGGGTGGCACTGGCAGTACACTGGTGGAACCCCCTGGTGTGGCTGGCGGTGGTCCTCAGCCGCCGGGACGGCGAGTTGGCCTGCGACGAGGGTGCGCTGAAGCGGCTGGGGGATGGCGAGCGGGCAGCCTATGGAGATACCCTGCTGACGCTAGTTACAGCAAGGCCAAGTCCGCAGGATCTGTTCAGCTTTGCCACAACTATGTCCGGCGGAAAGCGGAGTTTGCGGGAGAGGATATTCCGGATTGTCTGTCAACCAAAATCGCTTGTTAGTGCAACAGTAGCAGTGGTTTTGCTGCTTTGCCTAACCGTTGTCTGCGCTTTTGTCCGGAAAGAGGAGGTTATCCCACCGCAGGCTGGGGAACTGCAGGTCCTGGGGGCGCTGGACCTGGACTGGGACGGCAAAGAGGAGGAGATCTGGTGTCTGAAAAAGTCCGATGAGCCGCCGGAGTGGAGTTTTTCAGTTGTCAAAGAGGAGCGTGAAACTGTTTCAGAGCTCTGGTCTGTCACCCTGGACGAAACCAGAGAACGCTGTGGAACCTATTTCCACTACCAAAACGGCGGGCGGGACTACCTTTTAGAGTACATGCCTCAAATGCAACAGGGGGCCTGTACCTACGCCTACCGCTTGTTTCATCTGGAAAACGGGGAGGAGGTCACGGACCTAGAAAATGCCGTCGCATTTGACATCAATTTTGCCAGCACAGATCACCAATTTGACCCGGCATCTATTGCCTCCTTTATGGAGGAGGTCAACCGTTTGATCGGAGAGAGTGTCCTGCTGATGAATACCAACCAATGGATGGTCAATCTGGCGGAGGGCGAAAACGGCAGACTTTATGACGACATCCTGGCCGTTCTGAACCACCCAGGGGAGGACCTGCACAGTATGCCCCTGCGGGATGCTCTGGAGTCTTACGCCCAGCGGGCGGCGGACCACCCGGACGACACCAATTCCTCTTTGGGAAACCTGTTAGCGGACTTAGAGGCGGAGGATATTGCATCTATCGGCGGCGATGTACAGACGGCCGGGCTGGCCCGGCTGCTGCGGGAGGCTGCGCCCAACCGGCTCAGCCGCTTCCACGAGTACGCTTGGTTTGTTGAGGAGGGTGCCTGGGCTTGGAGTTCGGCAGAACTGACTGCCTCCATTCAAGGCGGCGGGACGCTGTACATGCTCGCCTGCGATTCCGGTAGCGTGAAGCTGGCTTATGAGACGGAGGAGGGATGTACCTCAGCCTACTACGAGTCCGCGGAACTCTACGCCCTCATTTCTCAGGCGGGGCGGGCGTACTTCCGGGAAGAACTGCCCTATATGGCGGATCTAAACCACGACGGAACTCCAGACCAGCTGGTTTTACGCGGCGACAGGTGGGATGGGACGGAATACCTCTTGGAGTGCATTCCCGGAGATGGAGATCTGGTCTGGTCAGGGGCTGCCCACACCTCCCACGCAGGCTGGAACGCCCTATTCCTCTGCCAGTTGGACGGGGAGGACTATCTTCTGCAATATAACCCCTATATGAGCAGTGGGGTGTGTGAGTATCAATATCAGCTTTTCTATCTGAACGAGGGCAGTGAAGTGGTTGTACAGAAGAACTCGGTGACATTTGACATAATTTTTGCCCGGAATTTTTCAGGTAACCACCAATTTGACCCAAGGGCCATTGCCGCTTTTATGGATGAAATTAACGGCCTGTTGGCCAACAGCACGCAGCTTCTCAACACAGACGGCAACCTTCTTAATACCTTCGAGAAGGAAAAGCGGCTCTACGACAGCCTATCCTGGTTGGATGAGGATTTTGCACGGGATGAGGACAAATCCCTGTTGGAGAACCTGATCCGCTTTCAAAATGAGTCCGTCGCCCGGGCGGCCATCCCCACAGCGGAGGAGATTTTCTCTGAGATCAAAGAGGAGGATCTCCGGTTTGTTGCAAGCCCGGTCTCCTATGTCCTTACAGGGGAGCTGGCAGCGGCGCTGAACGCTATTACAGATTGGACCTACAATCGAAACGTGGAGGGATGGGAAGGTCAACGCTGGGCGGTCGAGGTCCTGTATACCAGGGCTGGCGATGCAGGTGAGCAGTCCATGACTCTGGAGTGGGGGATGTCCGGCGGGGAAGAGCAGGTCCGCGTCACCATGTCCGGACAGGCCACAGCGGTGCAGTACTCCGAAAATCCAGGAGTGGAGGGGACGTACCTCCATGACGTGCCCTACAGCTTTTGCGTGTATGTGGCGGACCAAACATTTTGCGATCTTGTGAAAGAGATCTCCGTAATTAAACAAAGCTAATATTTTGTTCAAACCATAAATGCAAAAGTATCCGGTTCCCAGGGGAGGGGACCGGATACTTTTCTATTTACTTCACCAGAACTTTTTTCAATCTTGCAAACCGGGGCAGGCCGTCTACCTTCTTCATCTTTGTCTCGCCCTGGATGAGGGGGAGGGCGTAGTCGATGAAAGCTTGCTCCACGCCGTTGTGCTCTGCGTTGATCCACTCCAGAGGCACCTTTTTCTCCGTATTGGCCACATCCATCAGGTCAAAGAGCTTCGTCTTGCACACGTATTTGCCGCCCTCACAGGCCCGCTCAAAGCCAACCATCTTATCTGAGAGACCTGCTACCGCATTTTCTACCGCAGCCTTGCCCGCCATGAAGGATTCGTCGATATCCGTCTGAGAGGCTAGATGCGCGCCGCAGCGCTGGAGAAGGCTCAGCTCAATGCCTCGGACCTTTGCGCCGGTTTTCTCCTTCACAAGCTCCGCCAGCATGGAGGCCAGACCACCCAGCTGAGCATGGCCAAAGCCGTCTGTGGTGCTGGTCTTGGCCTCAGAAACAAAGGAGCCGTCGGCATAATGAATGCCCTCGCTGACCGCTACCATGCAGTTGCCCTTCTGTTCGTAAACCTTCTGCACCTGAGAGAGAAATTTGTCCATATCGAAGTCTGTCTCCGGAAGGTAGATGAGGTCCGGACCCGCGCCCATAACGGTGGCCAGTCCAGAGGCGGCAGTGAGCCAGCCCGCGTGGCGGCCCATGATCTCAATGACGCAAATCATGCCTGTATCGTAGACCCGTGCGTCATGGTACACCTCCATGCAGCTAGTGGCAATATATTTGGCGGCAGAGGCAAAGCCCGGGCAGTGGTCCGTACCAAAGAGGTCGTTGTCAATTGTCTTGGGCACGCCCATAACCCGGCACTCATAGCCAACCTTCTGCATGTACTTGCTGATCTTATTGCAGGTGTCCATGGAGTCGTTGCCGCCGTTGTAGAAGAAATAGCGTACATCGTATTTCTTGAAAATCTCCAGGATGCGCTTATAATCCGTGTCATCCACATCCGGGTCCGCAATCTTATAGCGGCAGGACCCGAGGGCGGAAGAGGGCGTATAGAGCAGCAGCTCCAATTCACCAGCGTCCTCCTGGGACATGTCAATCAGGCGGTCGCTCAGCACACCCTTGATGCCGTGTTCCGCGCCGTAGACCTTGGTAATGGCCTCGTTGTCCAATGCGGTACGAATTACACCGTACGCGCTGGCGTTGATGACGGAAGTGGGTCCGCCGGACTGCCCGATGATACATGCACCTTTTAACATTTTAACAATTCCTCCAATTTGGATTTCTTTTTGTAGATAAACGTGCTTTCTTTCCTATTATACCAAGATTTTCCGCTATTGTAAACAGATTTTTTGCACGGAACCTTCGGTTTTTTGCGTTGCTGGGGTGTGCGGAATGGCGAAAAAGAAAGATGCGCCTGGCAGAGCGGCTGCGGCAAAATAGTCCAAAATAACAAATTAGCATACTGCTAAAAATCAATTAATGTTAAAAACAAACAAAAAGCGCTTGCATTATCTGGAAAAGTGTGGTAATATAGATTTGTCAGTGTTCCCCAGCCTTGCGTTGGGGGGCAAAATTAAATGGCAGGAGGAAAATACTATGAAAAGACGTATCCTTTCCCTGACCCTGGCGCTGTTGATGGCCCTGTCCGTTATGGCGTTCCCCGCCGCCGCATACGAGGATGCCAAGGGCGACACGCAGATCGAGACGCGCGGTATTACTGTGGAGTGTCCGAATTGTCTTATTTCGATGAGCCGCGAGACAAGACCTTACGGAAACATCATTCAGGAGCGGTTTGTGTGCCGTCAGTGTGGACATAAAACCAGTTGGAATAACGTTTGATATGAGGACAGGGGAGTATTTTTCTTCCCACCGCAATTTCCTCCGCGAAAACAGTATATGGAAACACACATTGTTTTTGTTGCTGTTCGTAGCCCTGCTGGCGCTCCCCGCCTGTGGTTCCACAGGCGGGGAGAACCCCGTGGAGACGGAGACGGAGGCGGAGACGGATGGGAGTGTGCTTACTTTTGCAATTTTAAATCCCTTGGAGAATCGAACGAAATTCCTTGTTAATTCGTTCAACTCTTCCCATGAGGATGTCCAGATTGAAGTGTGGGACTACTCCGATGAAAACGGGGTGCAGCGGCTCCTGTTGGACCTTGTAGCGGGGAATATTCCTGATGTTATGGAATTGCATCAATATGGTGAAATTGGCGCGTATAGGGGCAACCAAATGTACGTTTGGCCAACAATACAATCTAATTACGGGATAGATGGTTCGTTTCTTCCCTATCAGCAGCTTGTGCAGAAGGGCTACTTGGAGAACCTTTGGCCGTACATAGAAAACGATCCGGATTATGGGCGGGAAAATATCGTTGAACAACCATTAAGGGCTGCCGAAGTAGACGGCGGTCTTTACATGCTTTTTGGTGACTTCTATATCAGTACGCTGATTGCTCCGCAGCGGCTTGTAGGCGACCGTACAAGCTGGACGTTTGATGAATTCATGGAAGTGTTTGAATCCATGCCGCCGGGTTCTACGCCGTTACAGTATACCGCAACACAGCATGACGTATTTTTTCATCTTTTTTCTATGACCTTGAACCAGTTTGTAGACTGGGATACAGGGAAAACATCTTTTGATAGTGAGAATTTCCGGAACACCATAGCTTTTGTAAAGTCGTTTCCTGCCGAATTTGAGACAAATCTCACGGATAACGAGGTGATAAGAGACATCATTGACCGTGTGCTTGGCGGTTATCAGCTATTGCATCCGATAACCATCGGAAAGGTTTTGGAGATTTCCAATCAAGATCAGTTCTTTCAAGAACCCGCTGCTTTTATTGGCTGTCCTACGGAAGAAGGCAGTTCCGGCAGTTATTTTACTGCTCGCGGGTCTAAGCTTGCTATGGCCTCTGCCTGCAAAAATAAGGATGCTGCCTGGGAATTTATGCGTCCCATCATTGCAAAACGATATACGCTAAAATCTATGGAGGAAGCCCATCGCATGGAAAAGTGCTATTTGTCCATCAACCGCGGTGATTATGATTTGGCGAACCGGGTTGATATGGAGGGGATGGTGCAAGAATGGCTTAACTTTAACTGGAATATTTATAGCATTTCGCGTATAATAGACATCGAAACCGAGCCGCCCACCGAAAACGACCTGCGCCGGTTGGAGGAGTTGATTGACAACACCACCAGTCTCTACTGGCCGGACGACGAGCTGGCTAACATCGTCTGGGACTCCATCGGACCGTATCTCGCGGGGCATAAATCTATGGATGACGTCATCAGGTTGATAGAAAATCGTGTGAAGCTGTATGTGGAT
>CATIYU010000139.1 GCA_949739085.1 uncultured Eubacteriales bacterium
ATAAGGGAGGTTTTTGATTATGTTTAATGTCAATGACGTTACCATCACCAGTCTGGAGACAATCACCGCCTTTGACATCACGACCGGCAACTTCAAGTTCGTGCTGGACGAGCTCCAGAGTGCCACGATTGCTCAGAGCCAGGATAAGACCGACATCACCGGTAAGCAGGGTCGTAAGCTGTCCAGCCTGAAGCGCAATAAGGCAGTGACCATCAGCGGCAACAACGGTCTGGTTTCCGGCGGCCTGATGGAGCTGCAGACTGGCTGCGCCTTCGAGAACAAGAAGACCACTGTGATGTGGACTGACTATCTGGTTGTGGACAACAATCAGGTCACCACCAGCTATAAGGCTGTTGGCACCACCGGCAACGAGATTGAGTCTGTCTATGTGAAGAACCCTGACAGCACTCTTGGTAAGAAGCTGATCCAGGGTGCGGCCCCTGCCGAGGGCGTTTTCGCCTATGACCCCGCCACCAAGATTATTTCCTTCTACGAGGACACCGGTTCCAACACCAAGGAGATTGAGGATGGCACCGAAATCGTGGTGTACTACTTCCGGCAGATTCAGGCCGATGTGCTGACCAACATGAGCGACACCTATTCCGGTAAGTGCGCCCTGTATGTGGACTGCTTCGGCGAGGACAAGTGCGCCAACGTGTTCCGTATTCAGTTCTACATCCCCAAGGCCGACTTCAACGGCGACTTCTCCATTGAGATGGGCGACAACCAGGCCGTCCATGCTTTTGAGGCTGAGTCCCTGTCCGGCGCTTGCGGCAAGGTCGGCGCTGCCACAGCCCTGTGGACTTATACCATCTTTGGCGTCAACACCGAGGATGTCGAGTAAGGAGGCGAGTGAAGTATGCCGGCTGCGGTAAGAACGTGTCGTGTGTGCGGCAAGAGCTATGAAGCCTGCCGCACTATAAACAAGACCGCAGGCGTATTTCGCTGGCAGGAAGTTGCGTGCTCTCCCGAATGCGGTGCGGAGTATCTGCGCCGTGTGACGGAGGCTCGCAATCCTACCCCTCCTGCGCCTAAGCCAAACAAGGCAAGCAAGGCAAGGCGCAAGGCGGCTCCCATTATGGAGGCGGCCAAACCGGCGGCGACACCGGTGGCTGAGCCCGTTAGTGAGCCCGGAAATCAGGCTCCGGCTGAGGCATCTGCCGAAACGCCTGTGGAAAATGAGTGACCAAGTGGGAGGGTGGAGTAATCCATCCTCCCCATTTCCTTTCGGAGGTGTATATGCAGCGTATCAGGTTGGTCATTGACGGCCACACTCTGGAAGAATATGAAAAGCATTACTTTTCTATCCATACGAGAGCAAAGAAAAAGCCGATACCGAACGCCTATCACCCGTCAATAAATGTCTGGATGATAATGAAACGCGCACCTATGAACGCTTTGAAGCAGCGGTGGAAAGACTTCATCGTCTGGTTTATTGACAACCAAGGTTATTCTAACCTACGCATTGAGAAATGCGACTTGAGTTTTTCTACATACTACCCAAACCACCGCAGACATGATGTGGACAACAGTTGCCCCAAGTTTATCTTGGACGGACTGGTGGAAAGTGGGTTTATTGTCGATGACGACAGCGAGCATTTATCCAAATTGACGATGCGGTGTTTCGTTGACACTAAACACCCAAGAACAGTAATTGATGTTTACATCAAACAGGACAACAAGGAGGACAACACAAATGGCAAAGACTGAAAAGAAAGTATCTATCGCCCAGTTCGATAAGATTGCAAAAGAGCACTTCCAGAACGAGGCTACTATCCAGTGGCACGAGGTTGAGGTGCGTGTGAAGCGAACCCTTTCTCTTACAGAGATGCTGGGCTTTGTTGATGATGTCGTCGGCAGTTGCTTCCATGACAAGTATGGGTATATGCCTGAAGTCAAGGATTTTGCCATCAAGAGCAATATTCTGATCCGGTATGCCAATTTCTCTATGCCGGACAACCTGGAACATCGTTATCAGATGGTCTACGGTACAGATGCGGTTGATGCTGTCTGCGCCGCCATTGATACCACGCAGTTGCAGGAAATTGTCAACTCCATCAACGGTAAGATTCGGTTCCTTTGCGACAGCAAGGCAAATCTGATTCAGGAGCGTATCAACGCTGTCCTGGAGACCATGGAAGAGATGAGCAACAGCACCAAAGACATCTTTGGTGGGCTTTCTCAGGACGACCTGAAGGCGCTGATGGGCGCCATTACCGAGCACGGTCTGTCCGAAGAGAAACTTGTTGGAGCGTACATGGAGCAGAAGAGAGCTGAGCGGCTGGATGATGAGGCTGACGCCGCTGCATATGATGGACCACAGATGAAAGAAGCAGAGACCACATGAATATCAACATGAGCTCCATCATGGGCAAGGTGAAGGCGTTTAGTGAGTCCCCAGAGGGGAAAAGACGGATAAAGGAGTGCCTTGAAAAGTACAAAAAGGAAGGCCGGACAGTCACAGAGGCCGGGAGCGTGCTGTTCAACGACGAGACCATGCTGGAAGCGGCGGAAAAGTTCATCAACGTGTTGAAGGATGCCGCTCGGGACGCGCTGTTGCCCACTGTCCGGGACGAGGAATCGTTAGACTCTGTTATGAAGCACTTCGACAGTCTGGATTATTCGGCCCCTGTGAAGATGCCGGACGGCAGCGCGGTCATATATGTGTATTTTAAGGACGATCTGCACCGCGACTCGCTCCAGCCGGACAAGTGGGACGGAGTTGAAAACATTATCGCCGTTCTGAACAACGGTTATGACAAGCATGAGAATATGGGTAAGGTGTGGGGCGTTTGGCACGGTGCGAGGGTTCATGCGCTGACAGAAAGAACGGGACTCCGCTTTATCCAACAGGCGATCATGGATTTCAATGGCAACTACGGCTCTGAATACAATGTAACTGCAGAGGCAGGGAGTGACTATATTTAACGAACAAATGAAATAGCAAAAAGATAGCCTGGGCAACGCCGCTCATCGACGGACGATGATACGGCGCTTCACGGTCGTTTTGACCGCTACTTTGACGGTGACACGCACCTTCGCCATAGCGAACACCTCCTTCCTGGTTGTCCACAGCTTGACTCGAAGGTCTCCGACTGTTGAGCAGTCGGTGTGGCTGTGGTCGGAAAAGATTTCCGTTCCCGATAGGAAATACGAACCAAGTGGCAGGTAATCGAAAGCGCCCAGGCTATCTTTTTGCATTATATCAGCAAATATCCCAAATTACAACCAGATAAACTAATTTAGGCTTGGCTTCGTGCCAAGCCTTTTCTTCAACTTAAAGGACGGTGAGAAACGATGGCGAACGCAGATATTTCCCTTCTGTTTGGCGTCTTAGGAGATGGCACCCTGTCCTCTGGAAGCGGTAAAGAGATAAAAGATGGCCTTGAAAACATTGTGAAGCTGATAAACGATGAGAGGCTTCTAAAAGTAAAGGTCGGAATTGACACCAAATCTGGGGGTAAGCAATCTTGGAGCGGCCAGCTTCAGCAGAAGTTAGACCAGATTAGTGCAAGCGGCAAGTTCTCTGCACAGATATCTACCCTCAAGCTGAGCCCCGGCGCTGTCAGTGATTTCAAGAAACAGTTGACCGCCATCGTCAACACAGTTGGACTCACAACCGGTACACAGATTACAATTTCTGCAGAGGGCATCGGAGATATCAAGAGCAAACTTAAAGACGCACAGGAAGCAATCAAAAAGACAGGCACCGATGCCGATGAAGCGACGAGAAAGATTGCCGAGTTCAAGGTGCAGATGGAGGCTCTTAGCGGTCAAAAGAGCTCTATCAAAAAGTCTATTGACAGCCTTACAAAAACCGCTACCTCTGACGATGAACGGGCTCGTATTGCTGAAATCACTGCACAGTATGAGCAGTGGGCAATTAAAATTGAGGAGATTCGTGCGTCTAAAGCTGCGGTTACAGGAGAATATCGTGCTCAAATAGAAGCTGAAGGCGCGGCAATCCGCGCAAATATTGAGAATATCAATCTGGAGCGGGCGGCGACAGAGGATGCAACCAGGGCAAAAAAAGAGTATTCCAAAGTGAATGACGAGTGCTCAAACACCGAGGATCGCCAATCCGATAAAACAAAAGAAACAGTTGCGGATTTAACTGCTAAAAACAACCTATATAAGCAAATCAACGCCACTCTTATGCAGGTGCGAGACGCCCAAAGGAACTGGACGGCGGCCGAGAATGGGAAGGCCAGTGGCGACTATGCGGCTCTTGGAGACTACATTAATCGCCTGGAGGATCTCAGAAGGAAATACATGTCACTTACCCCTGCGGAAATCAGACATGAACTTTCCGGAATCACATCCGAGTTCAAAAATTCGTCTGAGGCTATCCGTGCCGCTGGCGAGAATACAAAAACATTCGGTCAGAGAATCGGTACTCTGGCGCAAAAATTCAGCACCTGGTTCAGTATTACAAGGGTAATAATGGCCGGAGTTCGGTCCATCCGCCAGATGGTGAGAGCAACCATCGAGCTGGATGACGCTATGACTCAGCTCAAAATTGTTACGCACACAACAGAGGAAGCCTATGACAGCTACATGGATACTATTTCCAAGACGGCAATGCGGATCGGCTCCTCTATCACAGATCTCATTAGCTCTACGACTACATACGCCAGACTGGGGTATTCACTGGATGAGTCCAGTGTTCTGGCTGAATTTACGGCTATGCTCCAAAACGTTGGCGACATCGATGTCTCCGATGCGCAGGACGCCCTGACTGCTATTATCAAAGCATTCGGCATTAGCGTCGATGAGATTGAGTCCGTTATGGACAAGCTGGTCATCACCGGTAACAATTTCCCCATTTCTGTGTCGCAGATTGCGGAGGGGATGAACAACGCCTCGTCGGCTCTGGCTGCGGCTGGTAATACCTTCGATCAGTCTGTCGCTCTGATGACGGCGGCGAATACCACTATTCAGAATGCGGCGAAGTCGTCTACTGGCCTGAGAACGATTGCAGCCCGACTCCGTAGCACCAAGACTGAACTGGACGAGCTAGGCGAGACGATGACCGAAGCCGAGTACGGCGACCTTGTTGCCGCTCTGACCAAATATAAGGTTGCTCTGACCAATGTAAATGGCGAATTCAGGAGCACTTACGACATTGTGGCAGATATTGCGGCAATTTGGGAAGATCTATCTACGATGGAACAGGCCGCACTTGCAAACGCTATTGCAGGTGTACGCCAGCAGTCTGTTTTCTACTCTATGGTAGAGCAGTTTCAGGAAGCGGCTGGCGCCATGGAAGATATGGCAAATAGCGCTGGTACGTTACAGAAATCATACGCTACCAACATGAAGAGCACGACTGCTCATATTAACCAGTTCAAAGCCGCGTTCCAATCTCTGAGCCAGACCACCTTCTCTACGGATTTCCTGAACGGTATCATTGACTTTGGCACGGGACTTCTCGGTATCATTGAGACGTTGATGCGTCTGACGGAAGTAGTTGGCGGTTTAAACAGAATCCTTATGGCTACCGCTGGGGTTATAGCCATTATCAAAGCTGATGTCATTGTAGGTGCGCTTACTACTAAACTGAAAAAAATCACTGGCGTAATTTCTACGCTGGTTGGCATTGTCCCAAAGTTGGTAACTGCGATACCAGCGTTTTTCAAAATGATGAAACAATCCGCTTCCAGTACGTCTACAGCTATTTCAATGATTGGGAAGCTCACAGCCGCCCTGAATGAAGCCGGGATTGCAGCTACCACTGCACAGGTCGCTATGGGCGTGTTCATAGTGGCAGTTGCTGCCATTGCTTTGGCTGTTACTACCTATAAGAAACTGCATAAGTCCACCGAGGAGCTTGTGGAAAGTTCCAATAAACTCAAGGAATCCTTCAGAGAGTTCAAGGAGCAGGCCGATAGCAATATCAAGACGTTGGACGGCCTGTCGGATGAGTTTGAACGCCTGTCAGAAGGTGTGGACCAATATGGGCACAACATTTCTTTGTCCGCTGACGACTATGAGCGATATAAAGAAATTATCGAGCAGATTGTCGGTATATCCCCTGAGCTTATCGAAGGATACGACAGAGAAAATGGCTATCTTGTAGATAAGAATAATCTGCTGGAACGGGCTATTGAACTTCAGGAGAAGGAATACCAGAACGAACTGCGCCGCATGACGGCAACATCCAATATTTCCACTGCTGTTGCCGGGTCTGTTGCAACCTACTCTGACTTGAAGTTTGGCGATGCTCTCAAGGCAGACACCTCTTTCATGAATGCCATTTATAAGCTCTTTAATATAAATGAGCGTAATGACATTCCGAGAGAGATGGAGAGCGGCGAGTTTCTTGCCAGACAAATTCTGAACGCACTTGGCGTGGAGAACGTCGATAAGGAGCTGGAGAAGTATTTCAATGAGAGCGGGTATTGGCAGTCCAGCCAATTCTTTAACGATTATATTGATCGGATTGCAGAAGATATTGGAAGTGGGCACAGCATTATTCTGCCAGGTATCGATTTTGAAGCTGCCGGCTTTGATTCGCGGGATGACTTCTTAGCTGCTGTCGAGGACATCAAGAGCGCGGCCATAGAATACGAAGATATTCAAAGCGAGCTCGCGCAAGCAAATAAAGATGTATCTGACCAACTGAAACTCGTTGCTGAAAACAATCAGCAATATGCGGATCTAAGCTCCAACACCAAAGAAATTATTTCCGACTTTGTAGAGACTTTTGGTGTAGACGAGATCGCAAAGGACGGATGGTTCGGTAGGAAACTTCCTGACGAGGATGCAATCAATCGGGTTAAGGTCCAAATCAACGATTTCATTGAAAAATTTACCCCCGAAATTCAGAAGCTCGTGGATACGGGAGTTTCCCTGCAGCTTGGCTTGGACATTGACAATACGGAGCTCTCTGTCGAGGAATACAGGCAGAAGGTATCAGATCTCCTTGCTGAATTTGAAAATATTGAAGATGAAGAGTTAAAGCTTCACCTTCGTACATTTCTTAGTATCGACACAAACAATGAAGCGTTAAGCAATGATGTTGAAAAGGCGATTCGGCACGCAAAAAATCTTTTGCTGGATGAGTTCGACGGCGAAATTGACAAGCTCCCTGTCAGCGACGTTCTACAAATTTATTACCAAATATCCGAGAAGCCAAACAGCATGACCTTTGACGGGCTCATGAAGACGCTCGATTCTATCAAGGCCAAAGCGGAAACATTTACGCTATCGAATCTTTCTGATACAATTTCTGAGCTACAGTCTGCGTATACGTTAGTGGAAACGGCTCAGAAAGAAATGGATTCTGGAAGCGGGCTGTCGGCGGAGACGGTTAAGGCCCTTGCGGACGCCGAGGAAACTTATCTCGATTACCTCTATGAGGAAAATGGCGTTGTTAAACTCAACACCGAGGCATGGAAAGAAAATGCCAGCGCCAAAATGAAAGGCGAAATCAGCTGGATTGAGAAACAGATCAGCCTTCTCGAAGAGGAAAATGTCTCCCTTCGGCAAAATATTGCGGCATACAGGGAGCGGCAGGCAGCTGAAAATGGCGGATCGTGGGACGAGGAGATAAGTGAAGCCACAGATAAGATCAGGGAAAATACAGCCGCCATTGAGGCCCATCAGGGAAAACTAGCTATATACACAAGCCTGTACGGCAACATTACCGGCAATTTTGACGCCTATTCCGCTGCGTTGGCAAGCTTCTCAAATGTAGCAAGTACCGTTGACACCATCTCTGGCTCTTTCCAGACACTGGCAAACCTACAGGCGGAGGTCGCTAACGGGTTCGCTCTGTCGCTGGAGAAAGCGTTGGAATTTGCCGCAGTATACCCAGAAATTCTCAACAGTGCCCAGATGTCCGCAGACGGCCAGATCCTTCTTAATGAAGATATCGTCAATTCTTTTATACAGAGCAAAAAGGCAGAACTAAATGCTCAAATCGATACGCGGGTAGCGGAGCTTGAATCGGACAAGGCGGTTTTACAGGCAAAGATAGAGGCCGCACAGACACAGCTCGAACTCGCCAAAAGTGTAGGCGAGGGTGAAGGCCAGATCGCACAAGACGTGGCGGAGTACCGTATCAAAGCCTCTAACGAGATGATACGGGCCCTTATCGATAACGGGATAGAAGAGGCTGAAGCGTATAAGCTCGCTGCGCAGTCAATGTCGCTCAATGTTGAGGAATTTAGCCGCGTTGCCGCTGAGGTGTGTAGAGATCTTGACAGTAACTTCAACGCCGCCGCCTACAATGCCGCCATGGGTATCTATGAGAACATGGAGCTGGCAAAAACCGATATCGCCTCTGTCGCCAAGCAGGCTCATGAAACGGCGAATGCAATCCGTGGTATGGCGAATGGCGCTATAGCTGGCGCTTCAAAAATCATCAGCGGTTCTGGTGGAGGAATGCTGCGCAAAGGTATCGAAGCCAGCATAGCCAGTGGCGAATTTAACGGATTCGACTTTGACTTTGATTTCAATGGCGCTTCTCTGGAAAAATTTGTCTCCCAGGTTGAGTTGGATATCTCCAACTATACAAAGGCAATTGAACAGATTGACGGCCAGATTGCCCTGCTCCAGACACTCAAAAACGCCCCTCTTGAAAGCTTCAGGAGCTCCAAAAGTGACAGCGGTAGTTCTGGATCTGACGCCGCAAAGGAAGTGGAAGAGTACATTGCGGCCATCGACGATTACCGCGAGGCAATTGAGCGGCTGAACCGCATACAGAATGACAAGTCCGCTCTTGAATTCCAGCTTGCCAGCAATGATGATCTCTTAAAGCAGATAGAGATCCAAAAGCAGCTACTTGCGGTATATGAGGACGAGCAGGAAGCGCTTCATACTCTGAATGAGCTTCGTGACCAGAGTATCAAGGAGGGCGCCAATTCGCTCCGCCAGCTTGGATTTAAGGTAGAATTCGATCCAGACGCAAATCTGTTTTACGTTGAAAATCTCGAACATCTCAATGAGCTTGTAGCGGACAGCCAGGGGAAATATGACTCCATGCAGGAGGCCACCAACGCCCTGCGGGAAGAAACAGAAGCTCTTATCAACTCGCTGACAGATCTGAACACAGCAAACAGAGAGAATTCTGAAGCCTGGTGGGAGCTCTATCGTGCAATGCACGAGGCGCAAATTGCCATCTATGACAATATGCGCAGGGAACGGGAAAACACCATCACGTTGACAGAGAATTGGATGGATGATGCGATTGCCGGTAAGGATCTTTCCAAGGTACAGCAGTACGCCAGCGATATAGTCGCCTGCTACCGGAATATGCAGGAGACCATCCACCAACAGGCAGAATACTACCGTTCTCAGGGCCTTTCCGATACCAGTGACGCTGTTAGCGAGCTCAGTGATTTGTGGTGGGAATACGAGGCCAACATCACTGCCATTAAGCAGAAAGTCGTTGATAATCTGATCGCAATCGTTGATACAGCCCACGATGCAGTAGATGAAATTCAGAATGTATTGAGCACCCTGAAAGGTGCGGCGGATGAATTTGCCGGTAATGGCGGATTTATAACGGTTGACACGCTGCAAGATATCATCCGGCTTGGCCCAGAGTACATGCAGTACCTGGAAGATGAAAATGGTCTTCTGGTTATCAACGAAGAGAACATCAACCGTGTAATTGCCGCAAAAACGCAGCAATTGGCGCTGGAGAACGCCATGAGCTACGTAGAGCGCATCAGGCTTGCCCTTGAGGAGGGCTCTATTGAAAATCTGAACCAACTTCTTTTTGCGACAACGGACGCTACCAACGCCACATGGGGCCTTGTATACGCCAATTTGGCTCTGTTGGATTTGGATGAAAACCAGTATCAGGCCGCGCTGCACAATATCAACACCATCCGCTCTATTGCTGACACTACTGTTGAGAATATCGGCAAGGTAACCAACGCTGCAGCTGACGCAGCAGAGGAGGCGGCAAAGGCTGCGCGAAAAGAGCTGGAGTCACTACGGGATGAGCTGAACGAGATGCAATCCGCCGGAGACGACATTATCAAATATGTCATGGACATGCTCAGGCGCCGCATTCAGCAGCAGATCGACGCCCTGAACGACCTGAAAGAAGCTTATTCCGAGATTATCAGGCTGAAAAAGGAGTCTCTGAAGGCCAGCAAAGAGGAGAATGACTACCAGAAATCCATTGCCTCTAAAATCAAGGCTATGGCCGAGTTGCAGGCCAAGATGGACGCCCTGTCTCTGGACGATAGCCGCGACGCGCAGGCGGAGCGTGCATCGCTCGCCGAACAGCTGGCAGAGCTGCAGGAGGAACTTTCTGAACAGCAGGCCGGTCACGCTCTGGACGCAACGATGGACTCCTTAGATAAGATGGAGGATGCGTACCACAAGGAAAAAGATAAAGAAATCGAAATCCTTGAAGAGAGTATATCGTCTTATCAGAAGCTCTACGATATGGCCATCGAGTATATATCTACTCATTGGGATACCCTGTATTCGGAGCTGATTGCATGGAATACTGAGTATGGCAATGTGCTCAACTCTGAGATCACAGACGCGTGGAACAACTGTCTCGCCGCAGCAGAACGGTATGGCAGCTTTGTTGACGCGATGCTGGGTGGTATCAAAGCTGAAATCGCCGAGATCAACGCGCAGATCGAGAGTATAGACCTCGGCTCCGGTGGAAATCACGGCACAACAACGGGCGGTGGAAGCGCAAGCGATAATGTGGTGGTCGGAGGCAGCAAAGATTATGAGGGCGACTATACGTCTGGCTACATAGCAAAAATATCAGAGCTTGTGGCGCAGATGCGGGAAAACAGCAGCAAATGGCATACTGTAGCAAGCGCAGAAGAGAGGAACCGTCTTCACGAAGACTCTGTGCAAAAAGCCGCCATGATCTCCCGGCTTGGCGTAACAGCATCATATGATCCGGCAAAGGGCGCTTGGACCATTGTTTCAGACAAATGGAATCCTTCCAACATCGGCAAAAACCTGCTTTTCTCCTATCACACGGGAGGCATCGCTGGGAACCAACCAACACTCAAACAGAATGAAATCATGGCTGTGCTTGAGAAGGGCGAAGCTGTGCTAGACGCTAAGAAAGAGAAGACGCTTTATAGGATGATCGATTTTACGACCACCCTTTCCGAAAAGTTTGCCAAAGCTATAAAATCGCTGGATATGCCACGGCTGTTTGCCGGCATGAGCCATTTCAGCGACGCAAGCAAGGAAACGCCCGGTAGCGTGTCTTCAGCACAAACAGCCAATATTCAATTTGGAGATGTTTATATCTACGGGGCATCCGAAGAAACTGTTGAAAAACATAGAGCGGTAACACGTGAGCAGACGAATGCCATCTTATCGCATTTGAACATTAAACGGTAGCCTGAACGGCACCGGGGAGAGGAGGACTTCAAGCCGTCCTCTCCCCTTCTGTTTATGTATGATTGGGGGTGGAAGAAATATTTAATAGTTACGAATTTACTTTCGCTGGCGAGTCGTCTGCCATGTATGACCTCATGATATATGACTTTGATGGTAATGGGCAGGACAACGTCAGCTTTGGAAACCAGGCGTCTATTGTGGAGACCAGGATCTACAATCGAATCAAGCCCATCCACTTTGGCGTTAATTACCATAAAACGCCGCTACAGTTCAAACTAGTATTTGGTGCAATGCGTGCCTTAGACCGGTACGAACTAGAAAACATCTCTCTTTGGCTTACAGGACACCAGGACTATCAATGGCTCTCCATCGACCAGCAAGATTTAGAGCATGTACAATTCAGGTGTCTAATCACGCAACTTACTCCCCTCACCCACGGCTGGCTGCCGGTGGCCTTCGAGGCTATGGTCATATGTGATTGCCCGTATGCTTACGGGTATCCATTTGAAAAGCAGTATCAGATTGGAAATGCCACAAGCATCTTGTTCAGAAACGAGAGCTCTGTTCGAGAGTATGTGAAGCCGGTCCTTACTTTTAAGCCACTGGCCGGCACAAAGAGCCTGCGGATTGTCAACTACAGTGATAACAACAGAACATTCCAATTGAGCAATATCCCATCTTCTGAGGTATGCGTTTTCATCGACAACGGCAACGGAATCATCCAGGATACGAAGAATGGGTACAACCTGTATGATGGGTTTAACCTGAATTTCTTCCGGCTCGTCCAGGGCGATAACCATCTTATTGTATCCGGCAGCGGCACGCTTACTATAGCTGGAAGGTTATTCCATAATGTTGCGGCATAGGAGATTAACATGTACCTAGACTATTCAAAACTGGAATTTGATAAAAACGGCGTTCCAGAAATGCCTGAGCTCTCTTTAAAGACGCTTGGAGGAAAAACAATCGGAATTATTCCAGGCGTATTTAACCTGAAGCTGAATATCAAATTTTCTGAACCAAGTGAGATTTCCTTTGATATACCATCTGTGATTGACGGGACGAAAAACCCTTTTTATGATCTCGTGGTTGGGCACAGGCAGATCTATACAAAACACTATGGCATATATGAAATTCTGAACCCGCAAACAGAAGAGGACGGCATTTCCGCTGTCAAACACGTTCACGGGTTTTCTTATGAAAAGACATTAGAGGCCAAGAAATTCTTCCTAGAAGAGGGAACATTTAATTTCTGGAACCCTGCCGCCCCCACCGATACTGTAATTGGACGCATTCTGGAGGTAGCAATCGGGTGGAATATTGGATATGTCTCACCGTCGCTTATAGGACGATACCGCACATTTGACAAATACGATGATTATCTTTTGTCATTTATGTATAACAAAGCGCCAAAGAAATTTCGGTGCGTATTTGTTTTCGACACGTATCAGAAGACGATTAATGCATATGATGCGGACGAGGAACTTCCCACACTGCCAATATACCTCGATTTTGACAACCTATTGGAGTCTTTAAACATTGAGGAAAAGAGCGAAGAACTTGTCACTGCGATTCGTCCATACGGTGCGGATGGCCTGGATATCAGGAATGTGAATCCGATTGGTACAAACTGGATTTATGACCTGTCCTATTTTATCGAAAATGGAGACATCAAAGATCCTCTTGCCGCCAAATGGAAAGCGTGGCAGCGGAGCGTCATAAACAATCAGCTTTACTACAAGGGTCTTGTGGCAATGCAGGCGTCAGCAACTGCCAGATTGCTCTCTGAGAAAGCCGCTCTGGCAGAGTTGAAGGGGGAGCTGGAGAACCTTACCACGCAGCAGAGTGTTGCCATCCAGGCGATTGCTATGGAGAAAACAGAAGCGGGGAAAGCCGGGCAGCAGGCGGTACTACAGGAAATAAATCGAAAAATCTCTGCAAAAAAGGCGGAAATCAGTTCTCAGGAGCGTGTGATTGCTTCTATCAACCGTGAGTTAGATCCCGAAAATACTTCCTCATACACATACAGGATTCAGTCATTGGCAAAAAGCCTGTCTCTCTCGAACTACTTCACAAGTGCAGAGTATACGGAACTGTCCCGCTATTTCATTGAGCAGGATATCACGGAGGATACGTTTGTCGCCTCTTCTGTTGACGTATCCGTCACAGGATCATCCTATTCTATGGCAAATGGGGCCGTGTCTATCACCGGCTCAAAGATATATGAGATAGATTTGACCGCAAATTTCGGCAAAAGAATGTTTGTCATGTCTGAAGGGACATTCTCATTTCCTGGAAGCCAATCCATTTCCGGCGATATTATTCGAGGAACGTTGGAGACTAGCACAAATAACAGCTATGTTCTAAGTTTTTACGCTGGCTCAATTCGGGCAGGGAGCAAAACCTCGCCAAGCGGAATGATTACGGTGTCGGGTACTCTATCCGGCCTGGAAAATAACATCTCGTCTGTTTCAGTTGACGGAGTAACGTCCATGGAAGGCTCGTCCCTGAGTTTCACTTCCCGGTCAGGGTCGCTCTTCCTCACCGCAAATGTCAGCGATTATCAAAAATATTCTGTGCAGATGGAACTCTTTGACTATGCGGTAAACGTGCTGGACGATCTGGCCACGCCTACGTATGAGTTCTCTGTTGATTCGGGAAATTTCCTTTTTGCGCAGGAGTTTGCTCCATTCCGAAACAAATTAGAGCTCGGGAAAGGTGTCTATCTGAATATTGGAGATAAGCGTGTCATCACACCATACATCATTGAATTTGAGTTGGATTTTGAGGAACACAACCATTTTTCTATTATCTTTTCCAACCGGTTTAAGCGGCATGACTATGTAAATACACTGAAGGACATGCTTGAATCCAGCTATTCCACCAGCCGTAATTTTGACGCCAGCAAGTACATCTATAATCAAACTGTTGGCCAAACCTCTATGGTGTCCAAATTTCTGTCAGACTCCTTGGAGGCCGCAAAAAATACCATCGTTGGCGCAGCAAATCAGAGTGTTGTTATTGACGGCGCCGGCATCCACGTAGGCGGAGACTCTAAGTATGAGATCCGGATTGTTGACAAGATGATCGCCATAACTGACGACGGTTGGAATACCGCAAAGCTTGCCATTGGACTATTTTCTTCAGATAAAGTTGGAACATACTTTGGCGTGAATGCGGAGGTGATCGGTGGCAAGCTCATTGTAGGCAATAACCTCATTATCGAAAACACAAATGACCGTGGCGTAATGCAGTTTAAAGTTGATTCTACAGGTGCGTGGCTGTATAACGCAAGCTTTGTCCTACAGAGCGGCGGCAGGAGCCGCGCCAACGGCGGCCTGATGATTCTTGATCCTGATTATGGCATTGTCGCCGGAACAAGCCTGTTATTTGACACAAATGGAACCACTGTAACGCCTGAGTTTTTAGATAAAAAGGGCTCCATTACCTATGATAGCGAAGGAATGCCAAAGAACGCCAATTTCTTTTTGGATATTCGGGATGGCAGCGCGTATTTCAGAGGGCACCTTAACGCAAAGTCCGGAACAATTGGCGGATGGACGTTGGAAAACCAGTATCTGAGGGGCGGTAGCGGAAATTCGTTTGTCGCGTTGAATGGCTCCAGCAACAACAGTCAATATCTGTATGCTATCTGGGCAGGCGCGGCCAATCCAGACGCAGCGCCATTCTGGGTCAAGAAGGATGGAACCCTCCATGCGAAAAAAGGAACCTTTGGGGGCACCCTGGAGGCTGCTACCGGAACCTTTAGCGGAGCGCTCAAGGCTGCTACGGGCACATTTAGCGGTACTCTGGTGGCCGCGAGCGGTACTTTTAAAGGGGTCGTACAGGCGTCTGATTTTCTGGATAGCTCTGGGCGCAGTATGATGAACGGTGGAAAGTTCAAATCAGACTACCTCGACCTGTATGGGATAACAATCCGTAACAAATCCACTGGCGCAACATCCTTCCAGGTAGATAAAAACGGCGCTGTCACCATCAACGGCAAGGTGATGATGGGAGCGGGCAGCAGTATCAGTTGGGGCTCTATTGATGAAACCGGCAGTAGCGCTTATAAAGCGGCCATGGATGCCAGTTCCAGCGCGTCTGCCGCCCAGAATGCTGCAAGCGCCGCCCAGAGAGCGGCCAATCTTGCGCAATCGACCGCCAACGCGGCACAGCGGGCTGCAAATTTGGCCAGTGCGGACGCGGCGTCGGCGTCTTCCACGGCGAATGCCGCCAAAAGAGAAGCGGTTGCGGCTGCTGAAAACTTAGTCGATCAGCTTGCGTCAGGTAACTACTACGGCCACACCTTTATCAATGGAACAACTATAAGCGCCCCTTTGTTGGCTGGAAATATTTCGGTTGCCGGTACATTTGTTGGTAATGAATTCAGAGCCCGCGTAGGCACAGGAGATCGGGGCGGGTTCGTTCTAAGTACCGATATGAATGGAGAAGTATTCAGGATCTGTTATGATACAGGTGCGTTTTGGAATCCAATTACCACTATTTACGGCAATGGAGGAACTCTTCGTTTTTCTGGCTGGAGCAAAATTGAGGGTATCTCCTCAAATGCGGTGTTCGCATAAAGGTAGGCGTATAAATGGCTAATTACACATATACCACATTCCCGCAGGCCATCACTATATCTGTCTGGAATGTCTCCCCTGGCACAACAATACGCTTTTTCATTCGTTTCAGCTATAGCTCTTCTGCCACTGTGCTTGACCAGAAGTATACATCCAGTGGGAACTCTCTGACAAAAACTTTCCCTGGGCTACAGGAGAGCACCAGCTATACCGTTAACGTTGGCACTGTCTCTGGGACGGCAACAACATGGATGGGCGCTCAGACTTTTACAACACCGTCCAGCAGCGGTGGGGGCGGAGGCGGTAATGAAGGAGGCGGATCGTCTGTTGTCAGGCCGGCAAACTGGTCGTGGTGGAGCTACATTCGCTCTGGGAACCCCATTGCAATTTCAGCTAATGAGTGGATGGCGTTCTGTGACCGAATTGACGAATTCCGTGCCTATAAAGGTCTTGGCTCATATGGGTTCTCATGGGTATACAGTGGAACGCCTATTTCCGCCTGGATTGTCAATCAGGCGGTAAGGGCAATTTCAGACATGTCCTACTACGCGCCAAGGACAGTCTCTTCTGGAGACACCATTACCGCCTCTTTTTTCTTGGATCTGCAAGACGCCCTGAATAGGATTTCATAAACCAAGTAAACAGGAGTGATTTACTATGAAAGAAAAAATTATGCAGCACCTTGTTGCTGTTATCAACGCCCTCAATACTGTCAGTGTCTGTGGGAAGGCAAATCTGGCCAATCTAAGCGGCAGCATCTGCGCCTTGGAGGAAATTGGCGAGATGCTATCTAACTCCGAGGTCAGCGAGCTGCCGGACAAAAGCGGCGGCTAATGCATCCATACAGAAAGCGAGAGGAGGTATGCGGACAGTATGAATTGCAGCTATAATCCATATACCCTTCCGACAATCGATTTTATCGGAGGCTCCACACAGGAACTGGTTTTTCATAGCTACTCCATGCACAATAAGGGACCAATCGATCTATCGTCTTGCACGGCAAACTTCTCCATCATTAATTTTGTCAACAAGCATGGAGCCCCCATCTTTTCAAAACAAATGCAGATTCTTTTGGGGAATGATAAGAATGAGCGAGTCCAAAACATATTGAAAGTGATTCTCCGTCCCTTAGATACCGTAGACCTGGAGGGGAAATTTATTTATCAGATCTCCATCCGCGACATTACCGGAGAAACCGAGGTGCCACAGGGCATCCTATACATTTTCAATAATATCAACAAGCAATTTGTTCGTTGAGCCGTGGAACATGGGTGCCCGTACAGGGCGCCCTTTAATTATGCTTAGGAGGAATTTTATGAATACGACTTACTTTCTGAATCTTGTGGCTGGGAATATCATGAAGACAAAGACGACTCCCGCTATCCCCGGAAAGATGTATCTGGGACTGAGCAGAACAGCGCCAACCTTGGAAGGCAGAAACGTTAGCGAACCGGCTACGTCTGCCGGGTATGCTCGTGTTGAACTGACAAATCTGAGCGAGCCTGCTAATGGCGTCGTCACCAATCAGACCTCGATTGATTTCAATGAAAGCACAGCGGAATGGGGAATCGTGACGCATTTCGTTATTTTTGACGCAGAATCCGGTGGTAATTTGCTGATGTACGGCGAACTTAGCACCAGCAGATCCGTCGAGACAGCTACTATCATGACCATCAAAGCCGGGTCTTTGAATCTGTCCGTTTTGAATCCGACTGCGACAGCATAAGGACGCGCCCAAATGAAGTCATATGACATCTATCTGAAGAAGCCTCTAATAGAGGCCCCTCTATACATCTGCTCTATTCCATACCGCAATGGTTTGACTATAACGAATAGGGTAGTCATAAAGGCTGCAATTGACTCGTTCCAGCTACATAGAGAGGCATTGATCGCCCATGAACTCTGGCTAAGCCCGGAAGTAACTAGCATGATTCGTGTTTTATGTAATCAGGCAAACAGTCAGGCGATTCTCCACGCAGATGTGGACACACTCGCCCAACGCTTCAGCAAGACAGAGGGTAGCGCTATGGAACTCCGCATTTGGGATATGGATACGTTTTTCCACGGTTTTCTCCCTGGCATGACAAGCGGCGCTTTAATGGAGGCATCTGTGGAGGAGCGGATAGCGCGTCCTATGACCGCCCAAAGCGGATTGGAAATTTTGACCTCTCTTGCGACACTTGGTATCACGCGTAACACGGCGATCTCCTCCCCTGGTGGCCTTGAGATATCGGCATCCGTAAAGGATACGTACAAGCAGGACTATGAATATATAGAAGCTACCGCATACCTGCACACCTCCAAGCCAGGTCTATTTTACCTTACCACATCTGGAGCAGAGAACACAATCTCCATATCGTCACAAATCATTGGGATGGACCAAAAGTATACGGTAGGAAATGTACATGGAGATATTCTGATCGTCGCCCCGCCGCCCGAAGCATTTAGTGAAAAAAAACTAACAGTTTCCACGCCTATCGTCCTATCCCCATTAGTAGCGGAGACAGCCATATATCACCGCTCTGTCTGGAGCGGTATACAATTGGACGTGCAGGCCGCAACCTGTATGAAGCGATACCGGCTTCTAAACGACGTTGATCCATTCGCAATGGATACCATGGATGATATGACATTGGAGGAGCTGGATTACATTGTTTCGGAGTAGAGGAACCAGTAGGCATTATTAAGAGAAACGAGGTGATTTGAGTGATATACATCAAGTTAGATGAAAATATGAACTTGTCAATCACAAAGTATGAACCAATCTATAGAGGAGACCATTTGAATCAGAAAATCATCTACCTGATTCCACCTGTCGTTGGAGATATTCACATGGCGTCCGCCTCTTTATACCTGAGTTACATCCGTGCGGACGGAACAGCAGACATTGTATTGCTGAGGCGGCTTGAGGAAAAATACAATGAAACCTATTGCCAATATGCACTGCCAGTCACCTCTACCCTGTCCAGATATCCTGGTCAAATCTGTACATGGTTGCAAATTTACAGCGGACCTCCCACCTGCCCCGTAATAGCAAAAAGTAGTGAGTGTTTACTACAGGTTCTGGCGTCTCAAAACATGGACGATTATATCAGCGACCGCAATTTGAGCCTTATCTATGAGATGCAGCGCAAAATGGAAGAAAAGATCGAGAAGACAGAGGAATCGTTGAGTGGCCGCTTGGAGGAGGGCCTTGCCAAAAAGTCCGACAGCCTCATCTTCCATGGGGACGACAGCACCATCCAACTGGCGGCAACTACAACCGTTTTAACTGAGGACGGCGAAGAGGAGTCTGTACAGACACTATTGGGCGACCCTATCTTTGTCCGCACAAATAGAGCCGCATCGATTATTGATCTTGAGATTAACAGCGCCGGTGAACTTGTGGTTGTCTTTGAGGACGAGACCGGAAAGAATCTAGGCCCAGTTGGCGGAATTGAATTCTCTATTGAAAAGCAGGATGAGATGCCAGACGGCTTCTGCGCTACCTACCGCCTCAAGCGGTCGGTAGGCGGGAACAGTTCGTATGCCGGTGATGAAATTAATATTCCTGAAGATATGTCGCTCCTCAGCGGAACGCTTGAGACAGTTACTCATGCTGGAGTTCCATACGATGACGCTGTGGTCGGAGAAAAGTATGTCGATCTTATTCTCAACGACACAAAAAATACCCATATCTATGTCCCATCAAAGTGGCTGGAGTCTTATGCCGCTGGTCAGGGCTTTGTATAAGAGGTGATGGATTTGAGTGAAACAAAAAACTGCGGCCTGTATATCACAGACGATAGCACAACCAAATTTCAGGAATGGCGCAGACGGATGGGCGGCGAGACAGACTCCAACATGGTTAAAATCGACGCCGCTCTCGCCGCAAAACAGGATAAGCTGAGCGGTATAAAGGGACAGGTAATCGGTTTTGATGAGGACGGGAAAGCTGTTGTGCAGGAGGCTCCAGACGCTAACATCTCTATCAGAACAGTTACTGCCGAGGAATATGCTGCACTTACTGATGAGCAGAAGCAGGAGAATGTCTTTTACATCCTTCCTGATGAGGAGACGGAGGCAGTATCTGGCATTCCTGCCGGTGGTTCTGCCGGACAAATTCTGGCAAAGGCTTCCAGTGAGGACTTTGACACACAGTGGGTTGATCCGGCAAGTGGCGGTGTGGAGTCATTCAATGGAAGAAGCGGAGCAGTCATGCCGCAGGCTGGTGATTACACTGCGTCTGACGTTGGCGCTGCACCCATTACAAGGAAGGTCAACGGGAAATCTTTGAGTTCCGATATCACTTTAAATGCCGCAGATGTTGGCGCATTATCAAGCAGCGGTACGGCTGCTGCTGCCACCAAGCTTGCAACTGGTAGAACCATCAAAGTAGACCTAACCAGTGCATCCACAGCTAGCTTCGATGGCTCTGCAAATATAACGCCAGGCGTGTTTGGCACGCTATCACCTGCCAATGGTGGGACTGGCTATACTACACTTGAAGGGCTGATAAACGCCATCATCAACAGAACGACCAAAGTCAATTCGCCAAGCAGTGCATACAGCACATATATGGCACGCGGAATTGCCGCTGGGACCTCCGATCTGACTGCTGGCTCTTCTTCTCTGACCAACGGATGCATTTACCTTGTTTATGAGTAGGTTGGTGTGATATGAGCAAAGGAGCGTATATCGGTATTGGTGAAAAAGCCAGGAAGATCAAAAAGATATATGTTGGCATCGCAGATAAGGCCAGAAAAGTTAAGAAGGGTTACATAGGCATAAACGGAGTTGCAAAATTGTTCTTTGCATCAACAGATGCAGTTATGGAATACCCTGGAGATATTTCGTCTCTGTCCAAGGCCAGACGTAGTCTTGCAGCTACACACGTGGGAAATTATGCAATCTTTGCAGGAGGACAAGTGCTCGGTGATACCACATATGGAAGTTACATTACAGTAAATGATGTGGAGGCATATAGTAACACACTGGTAAAAACCACAAGGACATCTCTACCTAGTACATCATCTGACTTGGCGGCATCTTCTGTCGGAAACTACGCAATCTTTGCCGGTGGGTCATATACAGATGCCACTTCTACAAAAACAATAAATAATGTAAGCGCATACAATGTTTCCTTGGTGCGAACTATCCCGTCAGCTTCACTAACAGAGAGCAGGTGTTATCTTGCAGCGGCAACAATTGGTAATTATGCAATTTTTGCAGGCGGATCTAGCGAATCTGTTCGCTATCTTGGTACTGCAGACGTATACAACTCTTCTCTATCAAAAATTGCGGCTAGTGATCTAAGCCAGGGAAGGCATCAGCACACCGCCGCCACAGTTGGGAACTATGCGATCTTTGCTGGTGGGTGGAAATCAAACAGCGAGAAAACGGACACTGTTGAATCCTATAGCAACACACTCTCCCGAGTTACAAGAAGTTCACTTTCATCCGCCAGGGCAAATTTGTCGGCTACATCTGTAGGGAATTATGCAATTTTTGGGGGAGGAACGATAGACAACGGGGATGTAGACGCTTATAACACGTCGTTGACGAGAGTAAGCTTGTCTCCTCAAAATTATCCGCCACATTATGACAAATCTACTGCAGCTACACTTGGAAATTTTGCATTGTTCTCTACTAGCAGTGGAGCGAGCATATTAGAGGTCTACAATTCCTCTCTGACAAAAGTAGAAAATGTTTATACATATATGCGCAATGCTCAAAAACCTGAAGCAGCCGTGGTTGGTAACTATGCTATCTTTGCAGGAACCAGCAATTCTGGTTCATCGGAAACAAGCAAAGTTATTCCGTTTACAATTTAGGCAGGAGGAGAATAGATGAAGTATCAAATCTGGAATCATACCGACAGTATTATTACACCATCTGGCGCACAATTTACCGCTGAACAGTGGGCAGAACAGTTTCCTTGGGTAGATTTACCTGGGGTAAAAATGATTATTACAACTCCACCGATCAATGGAGGCGTCGCTTTAGAGTTCAACTCCTATATTGAACAGGCGGTAAAACACGGCCTAATTCTTTCTGACAATATGACAGACGATGAGATCCTAGCTGCACTTGAGGACTTCGAGGATCATCCGCCCAGCGCGAACGAAGCCAGTCCGGAGGAGCGTATCGCCGCAGCCCTTGAGGCACAAGCTATGCTGGCTGAGCCAGAGGCCGCATCCACCTTTTCTATCACAAAGGTAAGCGCTGCAAGCGCTGTGAACGAACGCAGCCCAGCATTTGAACGGGTAAAGCGGAATTACAAGCGCGGACTATGGTCTGCTTATATGTTGCAAGTTGCTGTAGAAAAGGGAAGAATCACATCCGAAGAGGCTGATATGATTATAAATGAGTAAAAGGCGGTGATACAGCTTTGGCTACATACTACAAAGGCATAAAGCTATCTGGGGCAGGCTCTGCTGGTGCAAATGGCAAAAGCGCCTACGAAATTGCTGTAGCAAATGGGTTTGACGGAACGGAGACACAGTGGCTGGCATCGTTGAAGGGCGAATCCGGAGTAACTATGGAAGAAGTAAACGCGGCCATTCAGAAAGCACTGGATAGTCTACCGCCCAGAGGTGGAGGTGGCCTTGTTTTGGCAGACTTCCTTGAGATGGCGGATATCAATATACCAGTTCAAGTATTGGAGGGATACGAGTAATGCAGATTTCCAAGAGCTATTCCGGAACGGTTGAAAATCCCGCTGTTACCTCCGCCCGCGCTACCAGTTGGGGTGTAACCAGCAAGCCAAACCTCTATACCAATCTGGTCGATTTCCTCAACCAGACAGTCGCTGACTTTCTGCACAACGACTGCGGCGTTGACGCAGTCTATGAAGTGAGAGCGGGCAGTGATTACAAGTTCCTATGGATATACAATGTCCCCTTTTTATTTAATCCATCGTACAGCAGCTCTTACCCCATGACCAATTTTGTCGGGCCGCTGAGCGCCGCCTTTTTGTCAAATGGTCAGGGGCAGAGCAATTCAAATTGGAGCAGCAAGCTGTTTGCCGAAATCCCAACAGCGGCGAATGGCGGCAGTTATGCCTTTGGACTGATTTTTTCGGGAAATCCGAACACCGGATTTATGCTGAGAATCAAGACATATCCTGGAACAGCTATCAGCTCGGTTTTCAGTTTTTGCTTTGCCAGAGCCAGGAACCTCCTGAACGAAAAGGATGCCGTGGTCTGGAAATACCGGCCCTACACCAACGCGAGCCCGTACTTCAATGAGTGCATGAACGGTGTCGATCTAGAAGAAGACGACAGTATGGATGTGGAGAGTTTTTCTACAAATGTTGCCGTGTTTTCGCATATTTTGGATACGAAAAAGGTGTTGAGAACAAGTAATCCTGGGAAGCTGCCTCTGGTTCCCATGGCGGTTGGCGGCATCTGGCGGCTGGCGGGCGTCTTTCAGCGGCCCGCGAACTTCAATCTGCCGGTCGCCAATACGGCTACCGTTGAGCAGCAGACGGAGATCCAGATCGCTGGGAGAAAATTCATTGTGGCGTCAAACGATATTTCAAACGCAAACATGATGAACTTTGGTCTGATTGAGGTAACTGATTGAATACAAGATTAGCTAACTGAACAATACAAAAGCCGCCCTTTATTAGGGAGACTTGATGTACAACACTAAATTTTCGGGATGCGGTATAAAATTCTGGGTAAAGAACATTCTGCTAAGCCAAAAGCGCTTGTATATTCTGCACAAAACAAACGAGGGGGATTTCACCATTTCTATTAATTATAAAGGAATTTTAGTACCATATGGCACATATGACCATCAGGCTCTAGTCAATCGAGATACAGCAGAACAGCATCCTATTGCAGCCATTTCCGGTCTACAAGAAACCGTGAATAAAATCCCAGCTCCTGTGGAGCCATTAACAAATGAAGATTTGGAGGAAATTCTGAAATGAATAAATATCTGGACAATAATGGCGTCCTGTATCTGTGGAACAAGATTAAAGATTGGGTAAAGGCATACGTGGCAGAACATTCTGGCGGTGGTGTTGCGGATTCTGTAGACTGGGAGAACATCAAGAATAAACCGGACCTGGTTCTCAAAAGTGACATGAGTAGCGTCTATCACTATAAGGGAAGCTTAAGCAACTATGCCTCTCTTCCTACAGAAGGAAATACTACCGGCGACGTTTGGAACGTGGAGGCAACTGGGATGAACTATGCCTGGGACGGCGAGAAATGGGATGCACTTGGGGAGATATTCGAAATCCATTCCATCACCAATGCAGAGATTGACGCCATCGTGACGGGAGCGTGACATGGGATATCTGGATACGTCAGGGCTGTCCCACTTTTGGAATCAGGTCAAAGCCGCCCTCTCGGCCAAGCAATCCGCCCTGACCCCGGACGAAAGCCTGCGCCTGACGGAGACTGGGGAGATCTCGGTAAGCCTGCCCAGCCGCGCGGTGACGCAGGCGGAGTATGAGGGACTGAGCGAGGGGGAGAAAGCGGGCAGGCTGTTCGTCATCACGGACGGGGAGTCGAAGCCGCTGGAGGGCGTTTCCATCCAGGAGTATGACACGGATGACGGCTGGCATGTGCGCAAGTGGTCGGACGGGTATGTGGAGATGCTGTACTCCGACCGGAAGGTCTACACCGGGTACGGCGTCTCCATACAGGGCGTTCTTTGGGGGAAAACCGGCGTGGCAAAACACATTCCGTTCCCGGTAAAGCTGGTGGAAAAGTACCAGGAGACCGGTAACGTCACCACCTTTTCCGGATCGAGCACGACCCTGCTGCTGACAGAGGGGGACGACACAGAGTTCTATCTGGACAAGACGCAGAATTACAGGACCATGGCGTTCAGCACCATCCCCATATCCGACGGCCAGGACCTGCGGGTGGAGATCCGCGTCGCGGGCCGGTGGAAGTGAGGTGAGAGGAAATGAAACTGGCGTATGGAGGCCAGGAGATTGGGAATCTCAAGCAGCTGGAGGCGGGAACGGGGACCACGATTGAGGCGGGGAAGATCAATGTGGCGCTGCCGGTGCGGAGCGTGACGGCGGCGGAGTACGCTGCCCTGCCGGAGGCGGAGAAGCAGGCGGACGTCCTGTACGCGGTGCCGGAATCGGGG
>CATIYU010000140.1 GCA_949739085.1 uncultured Eubacteriales bacterium
GGTCTCCCGCTCAATGTCCGGGTATTGCAGATAGAGGTAGGCGCACCGCCGCCGCAGGGCCTCGCCCAGAGGCCGGGCGCGGTTGGAGGTCAGGATGACAAAGGGGATGGAGCTGGCCCGGATCACCCCGGACTCCGGGATGGTGACCTGCATTTCGCTGAGGAGCTCCAATAGGAACGCCTCAAACTCCTCGTCGGATTTATCGATCTCGTCGATGAGCAGCACCACCGGCTTCTCCGACCGGATGGATTGCAGCAGGGGCCGCTGGAGCAGATATTCGTCGCTGAAGAGGGATTTTGTGAGGGCGTCCGGGTCCTGGCGGTTCATGTGGACCTGGATGCTGAGCAGCTGCTTCTGGTAGTTCCACTCATAGAGGGCCTTGCTCTCGTCCAGCCCCTCGTAGCATTGCAGGCGGACCAGCTCCCGGTCCAGGGCGGCGGCCATGACCTTGGCCACCTCCGTCTTGCCCACGCCCGCCGCGCCCTCGATGAGCAGGGGCCGGCCCAGCTTCAGCGCCACCAGCAGCGTGGTAGCCAGATGGCTGTCGTGAATATAGCGCTCCGCGTCCAGTCTGGCTCTCAGAGAGGGGATATCCATAGGAAAAGCCTCCTTGTTAATGATTTAACAGCATTTTGCCAGAATCATACCATATTACCCGGGAAATTGCAACCAGGGCTTTCCATTTTTCCCCGCCCGTGGTAGAATAGCCGGGAAGCCCATCTGCGGAAAAATCAACGCGAAGGAGAAATTTACCATGCAGGCAGAACTGAAATGGCTGACGGACCCCACTGTGTTCCAGGTCAACCGCCTGGACGCCCACTCCGACCACGTGTGCTTCGCCCCCGGCGACAGCCTGGACGAACCCTCCCTGCGCCAGTCCCTGGACGGCCGCTGGCGCTTTGCCTGGAGCAGCTGCCCGGCTCAGCGCCCGGCGGACTTCTGGCGGGAGGACTTTGACGCGTCCGGCTTCGACTTCATCCAGGTGCCGGGGCACATGGAGACCCAGGGCTGGGGCCAGATCCAGTATACCGACACGCTCTACCCCTGGGACGGCCACGCCCAGCTTCAGCCGCCGGAGACCGGCGACGCCCCGGTGGGCAGCTATATCCGGGAATTTGACCTGGCCCCGGGCCTCCGGGACCGTCGGGTCTGCGTCAGCTTCCAGGGGGCGGAGCAGGCCATCTATGTCTGGCTCAACGGCCAGTTCGTGGGCTACGCCGAGGACTCCTTCACCCCCTCGGAGTTCGACCTTACACCCTACGTGCGGGAATCGGGCAACCGCCTGTGCGTGGAGGTCCACAAGCGGTGCAGCGGCGGCTGGCTGGAGGACCAGGACTTCTTCCGGTTCAGCGGCATCTTCCGGTCCGTGTACCTCTACGCCAAGCCGGAGCTGCACCTGGAGGACATGTGGCTGCGAGCGGGCCTCCTGGAGGACGCGGGCTCTCTCGCTATCCGCCTGCGCCTGAGCGGCGAGACGGAGGGGATGTCGGTGGCGTGCCGGATCACCGGTCCCGGGCGGGAGGTGCTGCTGGACGAACCTCTGGCGCTTCGCCGGGAGGGTGACTATTATTATAGTAAGGATTTCCAGTTCCAGCACGTCCAGCCCTGGAGCCACGAGCGCCCCAGCCTCTACCGCGTCCTTCTGACCCTCCGGAAGGCGGACGGGACTGTAACGGAGCTGGTCCCCTATGACACCGGCTTCCGCCGGTTTGAACTGAAGGACGGCCTGATGCTGCTCAACGGACAGCGGGTGGTGTTCAACGGCGTCAACCGCCACGAGTGGAACCCGGACAAGGGCCGCGCGATTGGTCCCGAGGACATGGAGGCCGCCATGGCGGTGTTCCGCCGGAACAACATCAACGCCGTGCGCACCAGCCACTACCCCAACCAGACGCTGTGGTACCATCTGTGCGACCAAAATGGCGTCTACATGGTGGACGAGGCCAACTTGGAGACCCATGGCACCTGGGGCGCTGGCCATAATGAGCCGGTGTGGGACGTGCCTGGGAGCAGCCCGGAGTGGCGTGAATGCGTGCTGGACCGGGCCCGGAGCATGTTTGAGCGGGACAAAAACCACCCCGCCATCCTCTTCTGGTCCTGTGGCAACGAGTCCTACGCCGGGGAAAACATCCTGGCCATGGCCGACTACTTCCGCCAGCAGGACCCCAGCCGCCTGGTCCACTACGAGGGCTGCGTCCACAACCGGACGTTTGACCGCTGCACGGACGTGGAGAGCCGCATGTATGCCCCGCCGGAGGCTGTCCGGACCTACCTGGAGGGGAAGCCGGAGAAGCCCTTCCTGCTGTGCGAGTACATGCACTGCATGGGCAACTCCGTTGGCGGCATGGAGAGTTATATCCGCCTGGGGGAGGCGTTCCCCCAGTACCAGGGCGGGTTTATCTGGGACTACATGGACCAGGCCCTCTGGCGCACGGACAGCTGCGGACGCCGGACGCTGGGCTACGGCGGCGATTTTGGCGACCGGCAGAGCAGCTACAGCTTCAGCGGCAACGGCATCGTTACAGCGGACGGCAGGGAGAAGCCCGCCATGCAGGAGGTGCGCTACTGGTACGCCAGCCCCCAGGCCCGGGCTGCCCACGACGCGGCTAACCGCCGGGCGGAGGCAGCGCTGTCCCTCCCGGCGGCGGCAGAGAAAAAGACCCCGCTGCAAATCACCCATGGCGACGGCGCGCTGGGAATCAGGGGGGATGGCTTTGAGATCCTCTTCTCCCACTACGAGGGCGGCCCGGTCTCCCTGGTGAGCGGGGGGCGGGAGTGGCTCTGGCGCGCCCCCAGGCCCGCCTACTGGAGAGCCCCCACGGAAAATGACCGGGGATGCCGCTTCGCTTGGGAGGGCGCTGTCTGGTCGGCGGCGGACGCGTGGCAGCGGAGCGGGGACTTCCAGGTCCTGGCGGAGAGCCCGGAGCGGGTATCGGTGCGCTATGCCTACACCGCCCCGGCCATGCCGGACCTTTTGACGGAGATCACCTACACGGTGGACAGCTCCGGCTGTCTGGAGGTCTCCTGCCTCTACCACGGCGGTCCGGACCGGCCCCAGCTGCCTCTCTTCGGGCTGCGCTTCGCCACGCCGGAGCCTCTGGAGCGGGTGCGGTGGCTGGGCCTCTCCGGGGAGACCTACCCCGACCGGAAAAAGGGCGGCGTGTACGGCTGGCACCAGGAGGCCCCGGGCGTCCCGCCCTACTTGGTGCCCCAGGAGTGCGGCTGCCATGTGGACACCCGCGCGGCGGTGCTGCAAGGCCGGGGTGGCGGAGAGCTGACGCTGGAGATGGCGGAACAGCCCCTCGCCTTCTCCGCCATCCCCTACACGCCCTGGCAGCTGGAGCAGGCCAGCCACCGGGAGGAGCTGCCTCCGCCGGTGCGCACGGTGGTCACCGTCTGCGGGGCCATGCGGGGTGTGGGCGGTATTGACAGCTGGCGGAGCGACGTGGAGGAGTCCTGCCGGGTGCCCTCGGGGGAGGACATCGCCTTCTCCTTCCGCGTCCGGCTGTAGCGGGAACACCAAAAAGGGACGGCGTCTGGACCGGGGGTTCAGACGCCGTCCTGCGGCGGACAGGCGGTTTTCTCTCTGGCAGAGCGGCCTGTCAGATTTCGATGGAATTCTGCACAAAGATTCTTGTAACGGCAGGAAAAATATGCTACAATAGAGCTATAACATCAGGGGAGGGATTGGCTATGGCAGGTCCAGACACGCAGAGGCAGAGAAGAAGGCCGGCAAAACCCAGAGGATTTCAAATTTTGGGAATCAAATTGAGCCGGCGGGAGTTTATTTTCCTGGCTTGCTGCATGGCGGTCATTATTGTGGGGGCGGTTTGGATTATCCTGAGCGGAACCGAACAGCCCCCCGAGGAGGAGCCCAAGCAGGACCCATCGCTGGAGGACCAGCAGGCCCCCCCGCCGGCGCCATTCGCCATCTCTCAGGCCACCGCCGCCCTGGACCCCGGTGGACAGCTCACCCTCACCGTCTCCGGACAGAAGGGCGATGTGACCTGGAGCACTTCCGACGGCAAGGTGGCCGCCGTCTCGGACGGCGTGGTCACAGCGGTGGCCGGAGGGACCGCCACGATTACGGCAGTTTCCGGGAGCGAGGCGGCCGTCTGCACCGTCACGGTGTCCGGAGACCCATATGCCGATAACCTGTACCTGAACCACTCTGATTTCACCATGAAGCCCGGCGACATCCCTGTACAGATGAAGGTAAAGTACCAGGACACCAAGGAAGTCTACGAGGGAGCGGTGGTCTGGCAAAGCGCGGACCCCCAGGTAGCCACTGTCAGCGAAACCGGCCTGGTAGAGCGGGTGGGCAAGGGGACGACCACCGTAACCGCCACAGTATGCGGGCAGGTTCTGGAGTGCATTGTACGGGTGAAATAAGCCCTCTGAATGGGAGCCGCCGCAAAGAGCGCGTCCCCCGCAAACCAGCGTTTTATAAGAAATGCCGCCATGGCCTCTGCTTGAGGTATTGGCGGCATTTTCTTATTTCATACACCGCCAGGCGGCCACGCTCCATGTGGTCCAGTTCCGGCAGTCCAAGGCCGCCTCCTCCCGCAGCCAGAGCGGCAAGCCCTCCAGACCCGCCAGACCGTCGTAACTCAGGCCGGTCAGCAGGCCGTCTACCGCGCTCTGAGGCAGCCGCCCCGCCGCGGCCTGGGCGGCGTTATACCGGGCCGCAAGCGCGTCAATGTCGCAGTAGTTCAGCGCCAGCCACCCCGCCAGGACGATGGGCGCGGCGGCGCGGAAGAAGGCAAAATCCCTGCGCCAGATTTTTTTCACCGTCAGGACCAGCAGGATGGCCACCATCCCCATGCCCCAGTAGGTCAAAAGGCGCTTGAAGGAGAGGCCGTAGGCGGATACATAGAGCGTCATGCGCCAGGCGGCGGAGGCCAGCAGCACCCCCGTCAGCCCCACCAGGACCGTGGCCAGCAAGCGCAGACGCCTGTCCTCCCGGCACAGCCACAGCGCCGCCAGAATCACCGCCACGTTCACCGCCGCCAACCCCGCCAGCTGAAAGAAGCCGCTGCGGGCGTACTCCGCGAAGCTGATCCCCGCCCGCTGTAGATAGTCCCGGCCGCCGAAGAGGGCGGCGGACTGAACCGCCAGGAAGAAGAGGTACAGCCCGTCCAGGGCTCCTAGCAGCATGACGGCGGGCAGGCTGTCCCACTGCCGCCGTGACTGGTCCCTGCTCTCCGGCTGTTCCGTATGGGCGGCGCTGTACAGCAGGGAGAACACGAAGGGCATGGCGCACCCCGCCAGCACCAGCCGGGACAATGCCCAGCCCGTGCGCCGCTCCAGCCCTGCCAGCGCGTTTCCGGCCACCAGGGCGAAGAGGGCGTCCGCGTCCATCAGTACCGACGACACCAGCCACAGGGCGGGCAGCGTCAGCGCCGTCCCCACCGCAGCTGGGAGCCAGCGGGCGGCGCTCCTGCCGCCCCGGAAGGTCTTGACTGTATCCAGCAGTGCGCCCCAGCACGCAAAGAGCCCCCGGGCCAGCAGACAGAGCCGCTCCGCCAGCATTCCGGCGCTGTGCCAGGGGAGGCGGGTCCCGCCGCACAGCTCCCAGGTATGGACCGCCGCCAGCAGAATCAGCGCTCCGCAGTTCCAGAACCGGAACCACTGGTTGGAGAAGATGGTAAAGGTCAGCGCCAGCAGCGCTGCGGCCCCCAGCAGGACCCGGTTCACCCGCTTTTGCAGCCCGGCGGTCCCCCTATAGAGGAAGAGGGCGGCATACCACCCGGCGGCTAGCGCCGTCACGCCAAAGCCCGGCAGCCGCAGAGAATGGGCCCCAGAGGCGGCCAGCAGGAAGCTCACGGCCAGATAGGCCAGCGCCAGGGCCAGGAGCGCCAGGCGGCGTTCCCGCTTCCCCACCGCCCAGGATTTTTTGGGCGGGACCGCCTGAGGAACTGCCAGAGAGGGATTCGCTGTGTTATTTGGGTCCGTCATAGCTTATCGCTCCTGTTCATTCGTTTTTTCCAGGACGGCCTGGAGCCGCTCCTCCAGAGCGCCGTCCATCTCATAGATCCCCTGGTAGGGCTGTTCAAAAAGCAGAACGCCGTCTTCCCAGTAGAGAAACGCGGCGCTGGCCCCGCCGCCTTTGAAGTAGAAATCAATCCGCACCAGTCCAGTCCCCCCGCTGGGGACGTCCTGCACGCTGGCGCGTCTGGTGTTCCCCGCCGCCTGCTCCAGCGCCTCCACCAGACCGGCAATAGCCCCGGCATCCGTAGCCGTCCAGTTCAGCCCGCCGCCGGTAACCGCCGCCCGCTCCAGGTCCTCCGGGTCCGGCAGGACCAGTTCTCCGCAGGACAGGGCCCCGCAGGCTGTCAGCGCCAGCAGAACGGCCAACACAATCCAAACCGCGTTTCTCATCACGGCTGCTCCTCCTCCGGCGCATAGGCCAGCAGATCCCCGGGCTGGCAGTCCAGGGCCTTGCAGATGGCCTCCAGGGTGGAGAAGCGCACCGCCTTGGCCTTGTTGGTTTTCAGCACCGACAGGTTGGCGATGGTCACGTCCACCTGTTCAGAGAGCTGGCTGAGGCTCATTTTCCGCTTTGCCAGCATGACGTCCAGATTCACAATAATCGGCATGTCTTCCCCCTATATGGTCAGGTCGTTTTCCGACTTCAGGTCCGCGGCCTTCAGCACCAGATGGCTCAGCAGAAACGCCGCCAGGGCGATGGCCAGCCCCACCACGCACACGCCCAGCCCCAGCAGCCACACCGCCGAGCCCACCAAAAACTCCAGCGTCACCGTGCCCACCGCGCAGTAGCCGGTGTCCACCAGGGCGCAGAAGCCGATGCCGGTGAGCAGCCGGGCGTTTTTGCGGCAGAAGGAGTTGTCCCGGCCGATCTCGGTGCAGATCATCCAGAAGAGGGCCAAGGCGATGGCAATGGGGAGGGCGCTGACGCTCACCGCAATAATCCCCGGCGTCACCAGCCAGGCCGTCTCCGGATCACGGCCCATGTCCTGGATGCTGACGGGAAAAACCTTGACATAGCAGACCGCCGCCATCAGCGCCAGAAATATAATGACCCCTTTGAGCGTCCGCACCAGTCCTACACGTCCCATATTTACAAGCCTCCTCGTTAAATGTACCCATATCATACCAGTTTCATTCTTGTTTGTCAATATATTTTTATTGTTTTTCGATAAAAATATGGACTTTACCAAAGCGGAACCCTGTGGTATAATGGGGCTACTATTAATAGGAGGAACAACCATGAAAATCGGACTCGCCTACGCCCTGCCCGGTGAGATCAGGAGCGTCCTGAAAACCGCGAACCCCAAGCTACTGGAGACGGTAAGCGGCGTGGCCATCTATGAAATCGAACCGGACCTGCTGGCCTATGTGGGCGGCGTGGGGAAGGTCAACGCCGCCATGAGCGCCCAGCTCTTCATCGACCGCTTCCACCCGGACTGGATTGTTAACACCGGCGTGGCCGGGAGCTTTCAGGACCTGCCCATCGGCGCTATGGTGCTGGCCAGTGATTTTGTCCAGCACGACGTGGACACCACCGCTATGGGCGACCCCATCGGCCTGGTCTCCACCGTGGACCGGGTGGACTTCCCCACCAGCCAGGTGGAGCGGCTCAGCGCCCTTCTGACCGCCCAGGGCGTGGCGCACCACGTGGGCCGCGTCGCCACCGGCGAGGTGTTCATGACCGGCGGCCAGCGGGCGGACTGGGTGGCGGAGACCTTCCACCCCACTCTCTGCGAGATGGAGGGCGGGGCCATCGCCCAGGTGTGCCTGCGCAACGGCGTGAACTTCACAGCCTTGAAGTCCGTATCCGACCGCCTGTGTCAGGCAAACAACGCGGAGGAGTACTTTAACTACGGCGAGGCCATGAAGCGGCTCAACGAGGCCGTCCTGCCCTTCGCCCGGGCCCTGCGGGCCCTGTAAACTCTACCTTTTGAAAGGAGCATCACTATGGAGCGCATTGCCAGCTTTCAGGTGGACCACAACAAACTCCAGCCCGGCCTCTACCTCTCCCGCCGGGACGGCGAGGTGACCACCTTCGACCTCCGGTTTAAAAAGCCCAACACCGGGGACCTTCTCACCAATGCGGAGCTCCACTCCGTGGAGCACATCATCGCCACCCTTCTGCGCAACAGCCCCGCCAGGGACGCTGTAATCTACTTCGGCCCCATGGGCTGCCAGACCGGTTTCTACCTGCTCTTTGACAGCCGCCGCCTCACCGACGGGGACGCCGTGGAGCTGGTCAAGAGCACCTTCGCCGCCGCCGCGGACTACGACGGCCCCATGCCCGGCAAGAGCCCCATCGAGTGCGGCAATTACATCAACCTGGACGTCTCCCTGGCCGCCGCCCAGTGCGCGTTCTACCGGGATCTGGTCAAGGACTGGACCGTGGAGCGGTTGGCCTACGAATGAGCGAATGCCGCGCTTTGTGCCGGTTCCCCACCATGCGCGCCGTCCGGCGGCGTGTGGTGGGGCGCTGCTTTTGCCGGAGGCCGTTCAGGCAGATAGCGAACCATTTTCCGGCCTGATTCCCCCATTTTTCCAGAGAATTGTCCAGGAAAAAGAATCCTTAACAGTTATTTAACATATTGTCCATAAACAAACGCTCCCCTTTGTGCTATAATGCCAACGACCGCAGTCCACCTGCGGGACGGTAAGAGAAACATTCCCACGGGGAGCATCGGAGTACGCTATGAAGGAACTGACGAGACTGTCCATCGGCATTGATATTGGCTCCACCACCGCCAAAATCGTTGTGGTGGAGGATGGGCGGATTCTATACGAGAAATACCAGCGCCACTTCTCCCAGGTGCGCCAGAAGACCCTGGAGCTGCTGGCCGGGGCAGCCCCCAGCGTGGGGGACCGGCCCTTTTCCGCCGCCATTTCCGGCTCCGCCGGACTGGGTCTGGCGGAGGGCGCGGGGGTCCCCTTTGTCCAGGAGGTGTTCGCCACCGGGGAGGTAGTGCGCCGTCTGGAGCCGGACGCTGCCGCCGTGGTGGAGCTGGGGGGCGAGGACGCCAAAATCATCTTCTTTGAGGGCGGCGTCGACGAGCGCATGAACGGCTCCTGTGCCGGAGGCACCGGGGCCTTCATCGACCAGATGGCCACCCTGCTGAACATCACCGCTGACGAGCTGGACGCCCTCAGCCTGGAGAGCACCCGGCTCTACCCCATCGCCTCCCGGTGCGGCGTGTTCGCCAAGACGGACATTCAGCCCCTGCTCAACCAGGGGGCCAAGCACACGGACGTGGCCGCCAGCATCTATCAGGCGGTGGTGAACCAGACCATCGCGGGCCTGGCCCAGGGCCGCCGCATCCAGGGGAAGGTGCTGTTTTTGGGCGTGCCTCTCTACGCCTGCAAGGGCCTGCGCCGCCGGTTTCAGGAGACCCTGAAGCTCTCAGA
>CATIYU010000141.1 GCA_949739085.1 uncultured Eubacteriales bacterium
GGCCCGGTGGCAGGCTACCATATGGCCCGGCAGGACCTCCCGCAGCTCTGGTACAGACTGCCGGCATCTTTCCGTGGCATAGCGGCACCGGGGCGCAAAGCGGCAGAAGGGCTCCGGATTGATCGGCGAAACCAGCTCCCCCTGGAGCAGAACCTTCTCCTCCTGTTTGTCCAGGTCTACCCGGGGAATGGCGGAGATGAGGGCCTTTGTATATGGGTGAAGCCGCCGCTGCATCAGCGCCTTGGCCTCGGCCTTCTCCACCACAGTACCCAGATACATGACGATAATCTCCGTAGAGATGTGGCGCACCACACTGAGGTCATGGGTAATAAAGATATAGGTGAGCCCCAACTCGTCCTGCAAATCCTGCATCAGATTCAGCACCTGGGCCTGGATAGACACGTCCAAAGCGGAAACCGGCTCGTCACAGATGATGAACTTGGGCTCCAAAGCCAGTGCCCGGCCAATGCCGATTCGCTGCCGCCGCCCGCCGTCCAGCTCATGGGGATATGTGTTCTCCAGCCGGGAGGCCAGACCCACCGTGTCCATGATCTCCCTCACCCGCCGGTTCAGTGCTTCCTTGGTTGGACACATCTTATAAATCAGCAGCGGCTCACCAATCAACTGGCTGACCGTCATACGGGGATCAATGGAGGAAAAGGGGTCCTGGAAGATCATCTGCATATCCTTGCGCAGTTCCTTCAGCCGCGCCTTGGATGGAGAGGAGACATCCTCCCCCTCGAAAAGGATCTGTCCGTCCGTGGGCTCCAGCAGATGGATAATCACCCGCCCCAGGGTGGACTTGCCGCAGCCGCTTTCTCCGACTACGCCCAGCGTTGTGCCCCGCTGGATATCCAGGGATACGTCATCCACCGCATGAAGCATTCCATCCTTAACGGGGAAATATTTTTTCAGATGGAGGATCGAAAGAATTGTATCGCGGCTCATACCGTTTCCCTCCTTTCTCCGCCGTGATGGAAGCAAGCCACCAAATGGCCCGGCTCTATCTCCTCCATGGGCGGGAACGCCTTGCGGCAGGTTTCATCCGCGTACTGACATCTGGGGGCGAAGGGACAGCCCTCCGGCAGTTCCGAGGGGTCTGGCATCATTCCGGCGATGGGCTGGAGACGCTTCTCATCCCGGTCCAGGCTGGGGAGGGAGCCAAAGAGCCCCACAGTATAGGGATGGCGGATGTTGCGGTAGACTGTCTGCACCGGTCCATACTCAACTACGGTTCCGGCATACATCACGGCAACGCTGTCACACGCCTCTGCCACAATGCCCAGATCATGGGTGATGAGCACCATAGAGGTATTCAGTTCGCTCTTCAGGTTTGCCATCAGCCGCAGTACCTGAGCCTGGATAGTCACATCCAGGGCGGTGGTAGGCTCGTCTGCAATAATCAGGCTTGGTGCGCAGGCCAGAGCGATAGCGATAATCACTCGCTGCTTCATGCCGCCAGAGAACTGATGGGGATAGTCCTCATACCGGTTGGCCGGAATGCCCACCATCTCCAGCATCTGCTGAGCCTTTTTGGTGGCCTCCGTCTTGCTCAGCTTCTTGTCATGGAGCTCAATCACCTCCATGATCTGATCCCCCACTGTGAGCACTGGGTTGAGAGAGGTCATGGGATCCTGAAAGATCATCGAGATCTCATTGCCCCGCAGCTTGCGCAGCTCCTTCTCCCGCCTGTGAAGCAGGTCCTCCCCCCGATATAGAATTCTGCCCGAGGTGATCCGCCCCGGCGGGTCCGGCACCAGGCGCATGACGGAGAGGGCCGTTGTGGTCTTTCCAGCGCCGGTTTCCCCTACCAGCCCCAGAGACTCGCCCTCCCGTAGAGCCAGGTTGAGGTGGTTGACTGCCTTGAACACGGTTTTGTTGACCTCATACTCTACGGAGAGGTCCTCTATTTTCAGCAAAAACTCGCTCATTTGAATCCCTCCGTCACTTGTTCAGCCTGGGATCCAGGGCATCCCGGAGCCCGTCGCCCAGCAAATTGAGCGCAAAGGTCAGAACAATAATCGCCACGCCAGGAATGATGCCCAGGTGCGGACTGTCCCGCAGATAGGCCCTCCCGGCGGAGATCATCAGTCCCCACTCCGGGTTCGGTGCCTGCACGCCCATGCCGATAAAGCTCAAGGACGCGCTCCACAGGACCACGTTGCCCACGCCCAGCGTGTATTGGACCAGGATAGGTGCGATGGAGTTGGGAAGGATGTGTCGCATAATGATCCGCAGGGGGCTGGCTCCGATAGCCACCTCCGCCTCAATGAACTCCTGCTGCTTTACCGTCAGCGCCTGGGCCCGAACTACCCGGGACATGGTGGGTATTTTGAAAATGATAAGTGCGAGCACCATATTCCGGATACTGATGCCCATGACAGAGATGAGGCACATGAGCAGCGTCATGCCGGGAATACCGATCATCAGATCCATAATACGCATGATGAGATTGTCAAACCTGGGGTAGTAGGCTGCGATAATCCCGAAAAAGATACCGATGACTGTAGCGGCCGTCATACAGCCGAAGCCAATGGCCACAGTATAGCTTGTCCCGATGATGATCCGGCTGAATACGTCCCGGCCAAAGTTGTCTGTTCCGAAAAGGTGTTCGCCGCCGGGCGCTTCCAGCACAGCGTCATAATTCTGTTCGCTGAAGGAGTAGGGCGCAATCCATGTGCCAAACACCGCCAGCAGCACCATTAAGAGGATGAGGCCCAGACTGACCATAGCCAGCTTATTGCGTTTCAGCCTCCGCCAGACATCCCGGGCCATGCTGTTCTTTTTCACTCTTTCACCCATGCTTTTTCATCTCCTCTCTCCGGCTGAGGACATCTCGCTTGGCCCTGGCAATCGCCCGGCTCTTTCCCTTTGCACTGTAAGCCGCCTTGATTCTCGGATCCACAAACGCATAGAGCAGATCCACAATAAAGGTAATCAGATTGCAGCAGAAGCAGATAAGGATTACGCCGCCAAGTACCACCGGCTTATCCTTGAAGCTGACACTGTCGAGAATGTACTTGCCGATGCCCGGCAGAGCGAACACCGTCTCCACCAGCACGCTGCCGCCGATGTATCCGCACATCTCAATTCCCACGATGGTTAGAATCGGTAGCAGCGCGTTTTTCAGGGCGTGGCGGACAATGACCTGGAATTCCGTCTGGCCTTTGGCCCGGGCTGTGCGCACGTAGTCCTGCCGCACCACCTCCAGCATACTGGAGCGGGTCATACGCATAATGCCCGCGCTGCACTGGAGGCCCAGGGTGAAAATGGGGAGAATCCAGTAGATGGCCCCATAGCTGCCTGTAGCGGGAAGCCACTGCAATTCAATGGAGAAGACCAGGACCAGCATCATCGCCAGCCAGAAGGAGGGAGCTGACACACCAAAGAGCGAGAACAGCGTCAGGACCCGATCCAGGATGGAGTATTGCTTGACGGCAGAGATAATCCCCGCCACGATGCCGATAAGCGTCCCCAGAATGGTTGCACCGAAGGTCAGTGTCAGGGTTGTGGGAAAGCGGGCCATCAGCTCACCGAAGACATCGTTGCGGCTCCGGTAGGAAATCCCCATATCCCCGGTGAGCAGATTCCCGACGTACCGGCCCAGTTGGACAATGTAGGGGTCGTCCAGGCCGAACTGCTGGTGGATGGCCTCTACCGCCTCCGGGGTAGCGCTCTCCCCCAGCATAATAGTGGCGGGGTCCCCGGGGACAAAGTACATGAGCGTGAAGATGAACACAATCATGGCCAGAAGCACGCAGGCCATGGAGAATAGACGCTTTAAGATATATCTCGCCATTATACCACCTCTCTAGTCCCATATAAGGAAAGAGCGCCGGTGGAGAGTGCTCCACCGGCACTTTTGCGGGGCTGCTTTATTTGAAGTAGACATACTGGAGATAGTGCTGCTCGTAGGAACGGGTCAGCTCAAAACCGCCGATGTCATTCTGGGCGGCGGCAGACAGACCCTTGAACCAGATAGGCAGCGCCACGTAATTCTCCATCAAAGCCTCACAGCATTCGGAGTAAATTTGGAAACGCTCCTCGTCGTCAACGATGGTCAGCGCGCGGTTAACCTTGTCCACAAAGCTGTCCTCGTAATATTGGAACATCATGGACTCGTTGTTGTCAGGCAGGAAGTGCTGGAGCGGCCTGCCGCCCTCAAAGGTGGTAGCGGACTGGCCGTAGAGGGTCAGCTGGCTGGTTCCGCCCAGAAGAATCTCGTCCAGAGCGCCGCCCTCCAGGACCTGGATATCCAAGGTGACGCCCACGTCGGCGCACTGAGCCTGGAGGACCTCCGCCATATCCTGGCGGCCCTTGTTGTTGCTGGAGACGTAGATTTTCAGTGTCAGACCGTTGCTGTAGCCCGCCTCGGCCAGCAGGGCCTTCGCCTTCTCCACATCCCGCGCAAGGAAGTAATTCTCGGGATTCTCAATAGCGCCCTTGATCCCTGTGACCAGGAAGTTGTCGGCGGGAGCGCCGAAATTGCCGTATGCTATTTTCGCCGCCGCCTTCGCATCCATAGCGTACCAAAGGGCCTCTCTGACCTTTGGATTGCTCAGAACACTGTCGGCACAGTTGAAGCAGATGTAGGTGCAGTTGGTGCCCAGAGTGGTGATCATGTTCACATTGGGGTCGGCGCTCAACCGCTCCAGATCCGTCGCCTCGATATCGTAGACGATATCCGCACCGCCGGTTTCCGCCTCCACAGCCCGAGTGGCGCTGTCAATGATAAAGCGGAAGGTCACGTTCTTGATCTGCGGCATGGCATCCTTATTCCAGTAGGTCTCATTGGCTTTCAGAACAATATTGTCGCCGGCGGCGTAGGAGACATAGGTATAGGGGCCGGTACCCACGGCAGCGCCGTTCCAGAAGTCGCCGTTTGCCTCCGTGTAAGCCTTTTCACAGATAATGCCGGTGTCGGGGTTCTCCAGCATACGCATCTGGAGAGAGCCGGAACAGGTGGTGACAAGCCGAATGGTATAGTCGTCCACCACCTCGCTCTTCTCCAGGTCGATGGAGCCCACCTCCATAAAGCCGATGAGCTTATTTTCAATGGTGCGGCGGAAGGTGAACATTACATCGTTGGCCGTCAGGGGCTCCCCGTTGGAAAAAGTGATCCCCTCCCGCAGTTTAATGAGGGTGGTGTAGTCGTCCTCGAACTCCCAGCTCTCCGCCAGCCAGGGGGTGAGCTCGCCATTCTCATCGAAACGCACCAGAGTCTCATAGATCTGCGCCTTCACCTGAAGACGGTTCTGGGTAGTGTCGTTATTGGGGTCAAGATTCTGTACATCACTGGATGTAACTACATAGAGCATCCGGTCTGTACTGGAATTTCCGCCACCGCTGTTCTCTCCGCTGGACGGACCGCCGGACGGCTGCTGATCTCCGGCCGGCTCGCCGCCCTTCCCGCCGCAGCCGGACAACACCAGGGTCAGCGCCATCAGCAGCACCAGGATCAAGCTCCATAACCTCTTCATATAACCTCCTCCAAAACATTTCCGCCTTTCGGCTGTATTGTTACACGAACAGCGGAATCCGCTGTCCGGCGCAACCGGTCCTACACAACATATTTTTCGCAGGGAGATTCCGAGAGATAGCGGTCCCTGCGGTCAACGATAGCGGTGACTACGTTTTTCCCGGGACCCAGCAGCCGCGCCACCCGCAGAGCTACCGCTACATTAGCGCCAGAACTCATCCCGCAGAAAATTCCCTCCTCCCTGCACAGGCGGTTTGCCATCTCCCGGGCCTCCTCGTCGGAGACGCAGTAGAGCTTGTCCGGGAAGCCCTCCTGCACCATTGTTTTGACGATAGGGTCCTCCTGGACCCATTTGGTCAGGCCCATAGCCTTGGCAATCCGGTTTTTGGAGCTGGACACGGAGAAGCTGCCGTAATCCGCCTCCTCTCCCTCCATCTCAAAGTACATCTCACTGCCGTCCGGCACGATGCCGAAAATCAGCTCCGGGCGGTCCCCCAGCTCCATTACACCCTTGACCAGACCATACAGGGATGCGCCGGAGCTCATAGAACACCCTACCGCGTCCACGCGGCCCTCCAGCTGACGGAAAACCTCACGCCCCATCTCCAGTTGGCCTATGTAATTGTATTTATTGTAGATCTGGTCCACCCACACGCAGTTCTCGCTTCGATCCTCCTCCAGCTGGCAGTCCATCTTTGCTGAGAGTACGTGGAGCAGATCCGGGTCTTGCTTGGACAGCTCCGCAATCTGTTCCTGGGTGAGATAGGCGTCCGGCTCGCTGGAGATCCCCACCTGGGGGCCGTAAGCCTGGGTAATCTGTATCCGGGTGTTTTTGCCGCCCTCCATCTGATAGCGGTAGAGGTATATCTTCGCCTGATAGCCCTTGGCCGCGCAGACCATCGCCACAGCGGGCGCGGTGTTTCCCGCCGACGCCTCTACCACAGTACCGCCCGGGGAGAGCTTCCTCCCGTTCCAGGTATCCCCCCGCTCCGCCGCCTCCACCATAGACAGAGCCATGCGGTCTTTATAGCTGCCGCTGGGGTTGAGATACTCCAGCTTGACAAAGACATTGGCTCCGGCGTCCTTCCCAATCTTGTTGAGCTTCAGCAGAGGGGTTTGTCCAATCGCTTCGGTGATGCTGTTGATGTAATCCATACCCATCCTCCTCGGTTGTTCTATTCCACGGGGCACCCTCCCCGGAGGGTTATCCGGGGAATTCTCCCATGAAAAGCGGCGGTGGTTTCGGCGGCGGTAGCCCCAGTCAGCCGGGCATAGTGGCCGGGAAACTGCTCCAGCTCCTGATCCCTGCCGAAGATCGTTACCACATCCCCCCGGCGGACCTCCGGAATATCCGTCACATCCAGCATGGTGTGGTCACAGCAGATCTTGCCGATGATGGGTGCCCATTTACCCCGGACAATCATCCTCCCCGCATTGGAGAGGGAACGGCGCAGGCCATCCGCGAAGCCGATGGGCACCACAGCCAGCCGGGTATCCCGCAGAGTGGTGAAGAGCGGGCCGTAGCTGACGGAGGTTCCTTGAGGAACATCCTTTACCTGCATCACCCGTGCCTTCAAATAAATACTGTTTTTTATTGGATAATCGCCATAAGGTCCTGGGATGGAGCCGTAAGCGCCGTATAAAATAGAGCCCAGGCGCACATAATCGCAGGCATAAGCGGGATAGTTCACCAGGGGTCCGGTGCTCAGGCAGTGACGGACGAGAGGGTATCCCTCCTGACGCAGGGTATCACTGACGGCTCGAAACCGCTCCAGCTCCATACGGTTGAGGGCATCCCCGCCGGGTATGTCCGATGCTGTGATATGGGTGTAGATACCTTTTACATTGATCTGGGGCAGATGAAGGAGCTCCCGCGCCTCCAAAGCTGCCTGGGACTCTCTTCCAGATACCACAAGCCCCAAACGGCTGAGGCCGGTGTCCAGCTTGATATGGGCCTGGAGGCTCTGCCCAAGCTCAGACAGCTTTTCCGACAGAGCGCGTGCGCCCTCAACCTCGCAGAGCGTCACTGTTACACCGGCCCGGGCAGCCAGCTCCGCCTCCTCCCTCTCAATGGGTGCCATAACCAGAATATCCCCGCAAAGGCCCGCCTTCCGCAGTCGAAGCGCCTCCTCAAGGAACGTGACGGCGAAAAAGCCGCAGCCAGCCTTCTCCAGCTCCAGGGCAATGGGGACTGCATTCGTCCCATAGGCATTGGCTTTGACCACTGGCATGATTTGACAGTCCTCCGGTATGCGCTGTAGAACTGCTCTATAGTTTTCCACAATGTGATCCAAATCGATTTCCATCCATAGGCGAAAAGTAGTCTTCGTCATTTCACACTCACCAATTCCTTTTGCGCAATATGCCTACTGAAGGTTAATTACAGCACAGGTGGCTGTCCACCTACACATTTTATATTATAGGTGGCCGTCCACCTGTTGTCAATATGTTTTCTTGAGAATTTTTTCTGGCACAATAAAACTGTTAAAGGGAGGGATAATTATGCCAAATGCACCGCACAGGAACCCACAGTATGCGTTAAGGATTCCAGAAGAAACAATGGATAAACTGAAATATATTGCAGGACATAATGGACGCTCCGCAAACAAAGAGATTGAGCAGTTGATACTAGCCCATATAGCCAGTTTTGAAAAGGAAAATGGTAAAATTGAGATGTCTGAGGAGGTATACAAATTCATACGAAAAAGAACCTGAATTTTCTGGGATAGGTGGATGTCCACCTTGCCTCTGCCTTCACATGATCTGCCACAATAGGTAGTGAGATGGGAGGTGGTCATGAGTGCCTAACGGAAAACACAAGCATCCGCAATATGCGTTGAGGATTCCTGCTGCTACAATGGATAAGCTAAAGTTCATAGCCGGTCATAACGGAAATTCTGGAAACAAAGAAATTGAATTGCTTGTTCTGCAGCATATAGCGGATTATGAACAGAAACACGGAGAAATTGTTCTAACAGCTGAAGATTATGAGTTTATACGAAAGAGTAAACGTCCGTTAGCGGAAATATAATCACTGGTTAATACTCAGAAAATATTTGGAGAAGTTCCAACTATACGCCATCGCCCACGCATGATAGAATGAACCTGTATTCTAGGGCGGAGCAATTTAGGGCGGAGTAAGTTAGGGAGGAATGGCAAAAGAGAGGGGCGAAGTCTGCCCTTTTCGCCGCACCGCACCGGACTGGAAAACAAAACAAAGAACTCAAAAGACCGTAATTGCCTTATATGAGGCAATTGCGGTCTTTTTTATCCGGAAACAGAAAGGAGACAGCAAATGAAATGCTGCAAAACAGGCCAAAATCCTATCAACGGCAATTATTTCATGACGGGACATACGCCACTAGCAAGCCTGAACCGTCTAAGCCACGCAAGTGTTATGTCTTCTGCCCAGCTGGGGATCGGAAGCGCCTGTTTGCGGAGGTAGACCGAAAGACAGCCGCGCCTTTGCTTCCCGAGTTTCAGAATTATGTCCTGGATGAGTTAATTGCCCGAAAAATTCTGCGCAGATTAAAAGTCTTTGCACTTCATGAGAAGCTGGATGCTTGGCTGCTGGAACTGCTGCCGGACGACAAGAACGTAGTGGATGTGCTGGAACTGGGACTGAAAGAGGGGAAAATCTCAATCCCCGGCGCTGACGCAAACAAGCCAGACGAATTCGATAATGTAACCAGCGTCACATCTTACCTCACTGTATTTGGCGTTGATGTGGCGGAGCGTATCCGAAATCAGTTCATCCCATTGTTCGACCCAGCCTCTGAACCGCTGTCGGAGGAGATCCTGGCGGTCAACGACTACATCCAGGAGCAGGCAGGCTATTCCCTCTATGACGCCCAGCTGGCTGTAGCGGAAACTGTCAAGCGGCAACTGGAGCGCCGGAACGCCGCCTTTATCGTAGCGGAGTGCGGTACCGGCAAAACCAAAATCGGCTCCACAGCCCTGGGCGCGCTCCACGGCCTCGCGGCCGCCCAGCGCCGGAGAGGAGCCCAAAAGACATTTAACCTTGTCATGTGTTCCTCCCATGTCACCCGGAAGTGGGTGCGGGAGATCGGGGAGACCCTGCCGGACACCTACGCCATGGTGGTCAGGAGCATCACGGACTTTGACCGGCTCTATGCCATGTACGAGGCGGGAGACAAGAGCGTTTTTGCGGTATTCAGCAAGGAGCGGGCCAGGGACGGCTATATGCGCTATCCCGCCGTCACCCTGAACCGGGGCGGTTATTTTGCCTGTCCCGACTGCGGGAAACCCATTGTGCGGGAGTGCAGCGACGACGGCATCCGGTATTTTGAGTACGCGGATCAGTCCTTTTTTCAGAAGGAGCACAGACAGAATCGTGTGTGCCGCGAGTGCGGGAGTGTTTTGTGGGCCCCTGTTGTCCCGGGCAGGAACATCCCCTGGACAAAGATCACCGATTTCGGCTGGGTCTATAAGGAGCGGGCTTTCCAATGCCTGGCGCGAACCAAGAATAACGCCGTCCTGCACAAGCTGGAGCAGATCCGCGCCAATCCCCAGAACCCGTTTCCGGTCGCGGGAGCCGTCTGCCGTTTCCCGCTGAGCACCTATATCAAGAAGAAGTACCGGGGCCGGATTGACGGTTTTCTCTGCGATGAGCTCCACGAGTACAACAACAGGAGCGGCCAGGGCGACGCCATGGCGGAGCTGTTTTCCGTATCGAAGCAGTTCGTGGGCATGACCGCCACCCTCATCAACGGCTACAGCTCTGGAATCTTCCACCTGCTCTACCGGGTCGTTCCCGGCCTGATGAACAAGGATGGGAAGAGCTATTACAGGCCCGGCGACTTCGACGCGGAGTACGGCGTGGTAGAGGAGACCTACGAGACGACAGACGCCGAATACAACTCCAACCGGCGGACGGTCCAATCCCGTTCGTCCACGCGCCTGCTGCCCGGCGTCTCTCCTCTGGTGTACTCCCGGTTCCTGATGGAGTACGCGGTA
>CATIYU010000142.1 GCA_949739085.1 uncultured Eubacteriales bacterium
TATCCTCGACGGCGTCATGCACGAGGATTTCGTGGTGGAGTTCGTGGGCAGGAAGTTCAAGTGCCTGGACAAGGGGTTCGCGCCTATGGAGCCTGTGGACGTGGTCATCCGGCCTGAGGACATCGACATCGTGCCCCAGGAGAAGGGGCAGCTCCGGGGCACCGTCACCTCCGTCACCTTCAAGGGCGTCCACTACGACACCATCGTGGATTTCAAGGGCTTCAAGTGGCTCATCCAGACCACCGACTACCACCCGGAGGGCGAGACCATCGGCATCGTCCTCAACCCCGACGACATCCATATCATGCGCAAGAGCGAATACTCCGGCATGTTCGGCGACTATAGCTCCTACTCCGAGGAGTACGGCGAGATGGACGGCTCCGGCCTGGAGGATGGCGCAGATGAAAAATAGACGCTCCCTCTTCGCCGTCCCCTATGTGGGGTGGCTGGCCCTGTTCGTGGTCTCGCCCATCCTTCTGGTGGTGCTCTACGCCTTCACCTCCAGCGGCGGCGGCTTCACTTTGGAAAATTTCTCCCGGATGGGAGACTATACCGTGGTGTTTTTCCGCTCCTTCTGGCTGGCCATTCTGGCCACCCTCATCTGCCTTGTCATCGGCTACCCCGTGGCCTACATGATCTCCAAGGAGGGGCCCGGGTTCCAGCGGGTGGCCATGATGCTCATTATGCTCCCCATGTGGATGAACTTCCTCCTGCGGACCTACTCCTGGATGTCCATTCTGGAGAACACCGGGCTTCTCAACCGGTTTTTCGCCGCCGTGGGAATCATTGAGCTGGGCAATCTGGTCAACGGCGGGCTCAATAGTTTCAGCGCCTGGCTCAACGGCGGCCTTCTGGAACCCCTCAACGCGGTCCTCGGCACGGAGTGGGCCCTCTCCGTCTCCCGGGACACCCAGATGGAGTTTTTCCCCATGATTAACACGCAGGGGGCCGTGGTGCTGGGCATGGTCTACAACTACCTGCCCTTTATGATTCTGCCCATCTACTCCGTTATTGAGAAGATGGACGCCAGCCTTCTGGAGGCCGCCCGGGACCTGGGAGCCAGCTCCTCCGGGGTGTTCCGGAAGGTAATTCTCCCCCTGAGCCTGCCGGGGGTGCTCTCCGGCGTGACCATGGTGTTCGTGCCGTCCGTTTCCACCTTCGCCATTTCCAAGCTGCTGGGCGGCAGCAACGAGCTGCTGCTGGGGGACCTTATTGAGCAGCAGATTCTGGGCACCGCCTACAACCCCTACCTGGGGTCCGCGATCGCCCTGGTGATGATGGTGATTGTGGTGGTGTGCATGGCTGTAATGAACCGCTTCGGCGAGGGCGAGGAACAGGCGGTGATGCTGTGATGAAAAAGCCGTCTCCCCTGAACCGCGTCCTGATGGCGCTGGTGTTCCTCTTCCTCTACGCACCCATTTTTGTTCTCATCGTTTTTTCCTTCAACGACTCCAAGAGCCGCACTGTCTGGAAGGGCTTTACCTTCAACTGGTACGCGGAGCTCTTCCGGGACAGCTCCATCATGAGCGCGCTCTCCACCACCCTGCTGGTGTCCCTGCTGGCCACGGTCATCGCCACCGTTGTGGGCACCCTCACCGCTGTGGGACTCTTCAACATGAAAAAGCGTTGGCGCAGGCCCATCATGACCCTCAACAACATCCCCATGACCAACGCCGACATCGTTACCGGCATCAGCCTCTGCCTGCTCTTTGTGGCCTTTTTCTCCGGGTGGAGCGCCTTTGCCCAGTGGCTGAACTCTGTACAGTCGTTTGTTCTTCTACCCACCCGGCTCCACATGGGGTTCGCCACCCTGCTCATCGCCCACCTCACCTTCGACATCCCCTACGTTATCCTCAACGTTATCCCCAAGCTGCGGCAGATGGACAAAAACCTCATCGACGCCGCCCAGGACCTGGGCTGCACCTGGATGCAGGCATTCTGGAAGGTGGTGCTCCCGGAGATCAAGCCCGGCATCGTCTCCGGGGCCCTCATCGCCTTCACCATGAGCGTGGACGACTTCGTGATTTCCTACTTTACAGCGGGCTCCGGCGCCTCCACCCTGGCCATGGAGGTCTACGGCATGACCAAGAAGCGCATCAGCCCCAAGATCAACGCCGTCTCTACCCTGCTCTTTATCACCGTCCTGGTCCTGCTGGCGGTTGTCAACATCCGGGAGGCCCGGCAGAAGGAGAGAACCGCCTGACTGGCAGGCATCTCATATACAAACCAGACTAATTTCATTCATTTGGAGGTAAAAAAAATTGAAGAGAATCACTGCCCTGTTCCTTGCGGTTCTGCTGGCCCTGTGCGCCGCCGGATGCTCCGGCGGAGGTCCCCAGCGGGTGGTCAACGTCTGCGGCTGGGGGGAGAACATCGACCCGGACCTTATCAACCAGTTTGAAAAGGAGACCGGCATCAAGGTCAACTATCAGGAGGCCGAGAGCAACGAGACCATGTACGCCCGCATCAAACAGGGCGGCTCGGACTACGACGTGGTGGTGCCCTCCGACTATATGATCGGGCAGATGATTGAGGAAGGGCTGCTGGCGGAGCTGGACTTCGGCAATATCCCCAATTACAGCCTCATCGACAACCAGTATAAAAACCTGGCCTACGACCCGGAGAACCGCTACTCCGTGCCCTACACCTGGGGCACCCTGGGGATCATCTACAACTCCACCATGGTGGAGGGGGAGATCGACAGCTGGGGCGTCCTCTTCGACGGCGCCTACAGCGGCAGCATTGGCATGATCGGCAACCCCCGGGACGCCATCGGCGCGGCCCTTATGTACCTGGGCTATTCGGTGAACACCACCGATGAGGCGCAGATCCGGGAGGCTTATCAGCTCATTGTGGACGCCAAGAATCAGAACGTCTACCAGGGCTTCTTCATGGACCAGCTCTACGACAAGATGGAGGCCGGGGAGACCGCCGTCTGCGTCTACTATGCCGGGGACTTCCTCTCCATGTATGAGAACAACCCGGACCTGCGGTTCGTGACGCCCAAGGAGGGCAGCAACTGGTTCGTGGATGCCATGTGCGTGCTCAAGGACGCGGAGCACAAGGAGGAGGCCGAGGCGTGGATCAACTTTATCTGTGAGACCGAATCCTGCCTGGCCAACATGGATTTCATCTGGTACGCGTCCCCCAACAGGGAAGCCCTGGAGCAGTACCCTGCCTACTACGAGGAGCAGAACGGCGAGCCCATGGATCAGGAGCTCTACCGCGTAATGGCCGCGCCGCAGGAGGTCCTGGCCAACTGTGAGGCGTACCTGAACCTGCCGCCGGAAACCCAGACCCTATACACCGACCTGTGGGTGGAACTGCGGATTGAGTAAGCGGCCCGCAGAAAATAGTACACGAACACAACCCCGGCGCGGCCTCATGCTGCGCCGGGGTCTCCCCTCTCCACTAACATTTTGGCATTTCCGCAAAATGTCAAGACTAAATTACAAAAAATCATAAAAAGTTTTTAATGATCAGTAAAACAGGTGCGCCGCATTAAGGGCGTTGCCATAAGAAAACATGAGAAAACCCAGTAAAATCAATGTTTTTTAAGGGCAACGGAAAACGGGGCGGCGCAAGCAAGTGAACAACAGCACAGAAAACGGGCGATGTCGGCAAGACACCGCCCGTTTCTTCGCCCCGGCGAACGCCGCAGATTTTGAAAAAAGTCTGCGGCGTTTTTTCATGTCCAGATACCAAAAGGAGCGGAAAGCCATGCCAGTATTCCGCGTGGA
>CATIYU010000143.1 GCA_949739085.1 uncultured Eubacteriales bacterium
CTCGGAGGCTACCCGCGCCGCCGCCTGTGAGCTGTGCCGCTGCCTGCTGTGGGACGCAGTGGCGGGGTGTGGTATTGGTCCAACAAGCAACGAATCCGTCCGTGCAGATTCGCCTTGACAGGGGCCGCGCCCCTATGACCATGCCAGTAGGCAGGGTCAGAACACAAATAGAATTACGAATCTTTTAGGACGACAGCCTATAGGGCGACGGTCTGCAATCAAAGGAGGCAGACCGCCATGTCCAAATTCAAAAAAATTATCGTTGCAGGCCCGCTGGTGGTGGAGGCGGTTTATCCCGCACCCCACCCGCGTGACAGCCGGACCGTTCGCCAAGGGAAGAAGGCGCTGTCCTCCCAAGCCCAGCAGATGATGAACCTGAAGTACGCCTATCAAAAGCTGGAGCTGCTGATTGCTGCCAATTTCGGGCAGCGGGATATATACGCCACCTTGACCTATGATAATGCTCACCTTCCAGAGAATCGTCAGGAGGCACTGAATAAAATCAAGGCATTTCTGAAGCGGTTGAGGAAGGCCCGAAGGGACAAAGGGCAGGAGCTGCGGTATATCTACGTTACCGAGCACAAGCACCGGCATGAGAACTTCTATATGGATGGACGATGGCACCATCATATTCTAATCAATGCCACCGGAGAGGACTATGACCTGATCCGACAGCTATGGGGGCAAGGAAATATTGAGTTTCGCTCCATCCGGGTGGATAAAGAGCGGCACTTTGAATCCTTGGCCCGATACTTCTGCAAGGAGCAGCGGGACAAACTGGGGCTCCGCCTCTGGTCCGGGAGCCGGAACCTGCGCAAGCCTGAACGGGAGTGCTTCCGGGTGCCGGACAATACGCCGCTGAAGATACCGCCATCCAGCAGGGCCATCCCCCTGATGGATACCGGCAATGTGGATACGGTCTATGGGAACTACCGCTATATAAAGTACATTGCCAGGAGCGGGCTTGCCATTCCCCGCCCAAAGGCGAAGCACAGACGGCGGCGCGTGAAATAGCTTTTTATTAAATTTTTCTGCCTTGATAACAGTATTAACTTTAGGGAAAGGAGTGTGCCAGGCATTGCAAACACATGAAAAATGTGGTAAGATGCTGACAGTACGAGAGGGCTGGCTGGTGTGTCCCCGCTGCCGGAGGAATGGCCGGGTGATGAAGATCCGGCCGGACGCCGAGGGAGAGAGGCTGACCGCCTACTGCCGCCTCTGCAAAAAAGAATTTCTGATCGACATTCACAAGGGCGAGTGCTTTGAGAGCCAAGGCCAGTGATGAACACAGCGATGTGTCGTCATTGGCCTTGGCTTTTTGTTTTGCCCGCGGCGGTCTCAGGGCGTGGAGGTGATAGCCCACGGCGAGGCGGCCCGGCCAGCAAAAAGCGCGGGTCCTTCTTGGGAAATCGGCGGGTGCGGGGCAGGGAAGGCGCGTCCTTTCTGCCCAGAAAAACAAAATTTTTTCATGCGTTTTCGTTTCGTTTTTCATGGAAAACAGCGATTTCTTATCCCCCTACGGGGATAACAGGCAAAAAGCAGCGCGGCAAAAGAGCGAAACCCACCGGCACGCAAACAGCGAAACCGGCGGGCACGCTCTGCCGGGGCCGGGAGAGGAGGGGGCCATGGCCAGAAAAGCGGCCACAGCGGCGGTAGAGAAGGCGGAAATCCTGACGGCGGTCCCGGACTGGGCCGACGCCGGCGCCATCGGCGCACTGGTGGGCCTCAGCGAGCGGCGCATTCAGCAGCTCACCCGCTCCGGCGTTCTGGAGACAGAGCCCCCGCCAGGGCGCAAGGCCCGGAAGTACCCTACCTGCAAGACAATCCAGCGATACATCGCCCACATCAGGCAGCGGGCCCAGGATGACGCAGCCGGCGAGTCCGAAGCCACAGAGCTGTCACTGAAGAAGCTGAAGGCCGAGGTGGAGCTGAAGGAGAGCCAAGGCCAGCTCCACCGGCTGAAGACCGCCATTGCTGAGGGAAAGTACGTGGATACAGAGAATGCTGGACGGGATCTGGCGGAGTTCCTGCGCTCCTTCCGGCAGTTCGCCTTGGATCTGCCCGCCCGGGCCGTGCGCTCCATGCCTGGGCAGGTGGATCCGGTGACAGCAAAAGCCATGGAGAAGGCCATGCGCGGAGAGGTGGAGGCCATGCTCACCGCCTTTACCGACGCCGTCCTTGCCCTAGGAGGGGGTGAGCGGGCGGGATGAAAAAATATGCTGTCGCACCCTTCTACGCGCCGGAGTGGATCTGGCGGGCCGTGGCGGAGCTGCGTCCCCCGCACCGCCTGCCTGTGTCCCAGTGGGCGGAGAGGTACCGGGTGCTGCCTCCTGGCAACGCCATCCCAGGCCCTTGGCGCAACAGCGTCACGCCCTACTTGGTGGAGATCATGGACGCCTTCTCCAACAGCGACGCGGAGAAGATCATCTTCGTGAAGCCCACACAGGTGGGCGGCACCTCCGCTCTGGAGAATATGCTGGGGAGCATGATCTCCCAGGACCCGGCTCCCACTATGGTGGTCTATCCCTCGGACGACCTGGCGGAGCGGGTGGTGGAGGCCAAGATCGACCCCATGATAAAGAACTGTACCGTACTGGCAGAAAAATATTTGGAGCGGGACAGTAAGAAGCTGCGGCTAAAATTCCGCGGCATGACGCTCTATCTCAACGGCGCCAACTCGCCGGCGGATTTGGCCAGCATCAACGTGCAGAACCTGTTTTTAGACGAGGTGGACAAGTACCCAGGGGCATCAAAGAGGGAGTCCAACCCGGTGAGCTTGGCCATCGAGCGGACCAAGACCTACACCACCAACCGCAGGATCTTCCTCACCTCCACGCCCACCCTGAAGACAGGAAACGTCTGGCAGGCCAAGGAGGAGGCCGACGAGGAGCGCCACTACTTTGTCCCCTGCCCCCACTGCGGACAGTTCATCGAGCTGGTTTTTGCGCAGATCAAGTGGCCGGACAAGGCGGAGATCCCCGAGCGGAAGGAACGGGCGGCCCGGGCTGTGTACCGCTGTCAGATCTGCGAGGGGATCATCACGGACCGGGACAAGCAGAGGATGCTGCAGGCCGGCCGCTGGCAGACCGTGCGCGGCTCCCATCAGGGCGCGCGAAGTATCGCCTACTGGATCTCCACTCTCTACTCCCCCTTCACCTCCTTCGCCGATATCGCAGCGGAGTTTCTGCGCTCCTATGGTGACTCTGAGCTTTTCCAGAACTTCACCAACAGCTGGCTGGCAATGCCTTGGGAGGACACCAAGCTGATCACCAGTGCGGACTTGGTTCTGGCACGTCAGACTGCGGTACCGGAGTTCGTGCTGCCGGAGTGGACGAAGCTGCTCACCGGCGGCGTGGATGTACAGGAAGGCAGCTTCTACTGGACCATCCGGGCTTGGGGCGACGGGATGACCAGCCAGAATGTGGCCCACGGACAGGTGCTGTCCTTCGACCAAGTGACTGGGATCATGAATCAGGAATATGCCAAGGCCAATGGGGAGAAGATGCTGGTCAATCTGGCGCTGGTAGACAGCGGCGACCAGACGGATTACGTCTATGAGTACTGCATTGTCAACGCCGACTGGGCGCTCCCCTGTAAGGGGGTGGCCTCCGGACAGTCCAACTACCGGATCTCCACCATCAACAAGGCAGGGAGCCGGGCCAACGGGATGCAGCTGGTGCTGATGGACGGCGGGAAGTACAAGGATATGATTGCCGCCCGGATGCGGAAGGAGAATGGCCGGGGCTCCTGGATGGTGCATAAGGACTGCGATCTGGACTATGCCGAGCAGGTGACGGCGGAGCACAAGGTGGCCCAGAAATCCGGAGGGCGCTCCGTTCTGCGCTGGGTGCCCAAGATGTCCCACGCAAACAACCACTACCTCGACTGTGAGTGTATGGCGGCCTGCGCAGCGGATATTCAGGGGGTGCGCGGCCTCGGCATGGAGGTGCAGGAGAGCGCACCGCCGGCACCCGCGCCGCAAACACCCCAGGCGCCTCAGGAGGAGGCTTGGATTCGTAGCAATGAAGATTGGATTTAGGAGGGGACAGCCTATGGAGGAGTATTTGCGCCCGGCTGAGATGCTGGCCCAAGTGGATGCCGCGATTTCCGCCGTGCTGCTGGGTGGACAGAGCTACCGGCTGGGCAGCCGGTCCTTGACCCGGGCGGACTTGGCTATGCTGAAGGCCCTGCGGGACGATCTGGCGGCACAGGCTGCCCAAGAGGACAGCGGCGGTCTGCTGCCCCGTACTTATGTGGCCCAGTTTGACGGGAGGTGACCGCGGTGAACTGGTTTGACAGCGCTATCGCCGCCCTTTCCCCCCAAGCGGCCTTCCGGCGGGAGGCTTGGCGGCAGGCATTGGCAGCGCTGCGCAGCTACGACGCCGCCGGCTTTGGTAAAACCAACTCCGGCTGGCGGGTGGTCAATGAGAGCGCGGAGCTGACCGACCGGCCGGGTCGGGACGTGGTTCGGGCCCGGGCCCGGGATTTAGAGCGCAACAGCGACATTGCCCAGTCCGTGCTGCACGCCTATCGGAGGAATGTGGTGGGCCGCGGCTATGCGCTCCGGGCCCTTACTGGGAATGAGGCGCTCGACGCGCAGCTGGAGCGGACGTGGAAGCGGTGGACCGACGCCCGAAACTGTGACATCACAGGGGAACAGTCCTTCAATGAGATCCTCCGCATGATGGTGGACCGGAAGAAGGTGGATGGCGGCATCCTGATCCTGTTTCGCTACACCCGGGGCGGAATCGTCCCCTTTAAGCTCCAGTGCCTTGAGGTGGACGAGCTGGATGTGTCCCAGACCGCCCCCAAGCACCGGGGCAACCGGGTGGTGGGAGGCATCGAGTACGATTCCATCCGCCGCCCTGTGGGCTACTGGTTCCGGCAGTATGATTTAGAGGGCTACCAGCAGATGCAGCCGGTGTTTGTGGACGCTAAGGATGTGTTCTTTTACAAGAGCAAGCGCCGGCCCAGCCAGCTCCGGGAAATGAGTGACCTATCCCCCACCGTCACCCGTATCCGGGATATCAACGAGTTTATCTCAGCTGTGTCGGTCAAGGAGCGTCTATCCGCCATCTTGGCCATCCTAATCAAAAAGGCCGTCCCTACCGGGACGCTTCCCGGCCGGAGCGCTGTACAGATCCCCGACAAGGTGGATTACGCCTCGCTGCGGGTGCATCCCGGCATGGTGGCGGAGATGGGACCGGGGGACGACGCGGTGGTGATCGACCCCAAGAACACCGCCACCGACGCCACCGCCTTCCTGAAGACGCAGCAGGGCCTGATCTCCTCCGGCCAAGGCCTGAGCTATGAGGCCGTCAGCCGGGATATGACGCAGGCGACCTACTCCTCCGCCCGGCAGAACGCCATTGAGGATGAGAGCACCTACGCCGAGGAGGTGGAACTGCTGTCCACCTTTATGTCTGAGGTCTATGAGGCCTTCGTCATCTCCGGATGGCTCTCCGACCTGTTTATGATCCCGGACTTCTGGGAGCGGAAGGAGGACTATCTGCATCACACCTGGGTCAAGGCTCCGAAGAAGTGGATCGAGCCGGTGAAGGAGGCCACCGCCAATAAGATTGCCCTGCAAACCGGGCAGAAAACCTTCCCAGAGCTCTGCGCAGAGTATGGGAAGGACTGGAAGACAGCCATCGACGAGATGGCAGAGGTATTGGAGTACGGCAAGAAAGCCGGAATTGATATGGGGGGGATGCTATTTGGTACTACAGCGTCAGGTGGCGGAGAGTCCGCTGCCGGGATCGGCCAGCCGGACAATGACCATGACGGCGGAGGCAGTGAGGGCACCGGAGGACAAGGACAGCCGGCGGCGGACGATTAGTTTCTCCAGCGAAACGCCGTACCGCCGGTATTTTGGCATGGAGATCTTGGACCACGGCCCCGGCGCTGTGGATCTGAGCCGGCTGAACGAGTCCGGGGTCCTGCTTTTCAACCACGATGTAGACCGTGTGCTGGGAAAGATTCTCCGGGCTTGGGTGGAGAATGGCCGTGGCTGTGCCGAGGTGGAGTTTGACACCGACGAGGATGCGGAAAAGATCTTCCGCAAGGTGCAGTCCGGCACATTGAAGACCACCTCGGTCCGCTACCGGGTGGATGCTTGGGAGGAGGTCAAGGCCGGGGGGGTATCGGCAGACGGGCGCTTCACCGGACCCTGCCAGATTGCCCGGAAGTGGACCCCTCTGGAGACCTCGATTGTGTCCGTACCGGCTGACGCCACCGTCGGCGTCGGGCGTTCTGATACGGGGGAGCGGGATCTGTCCCTCTGTGAGCGGCAGGTGCAGATCAACATCAACAGATTTTGGAGGTAAGGCTTATGAAAGACAAGTGGATCAAGCGGCAGATGGAGCTTCTCGCCGCTGCCAAGGCGGAGTGCCGCGGTCTGACAGCGGAGGAGCAGGCGGAGTTCGACGAGTGCCAGCGGCAGATCGACGCCGGAGCGTCGGATGGCGGTTCCGACGGTGCTGATGGGGAGGGCAGCCGCGGCGCGGCCTCCAATGTGTCCAACTTGGACACATCCCCGGCGGTAACCCCCGACGGCACGGAGGCGGCCCAGCGGGCTGTCGCGGAGGAGCGTCGGCGGATCAGTGACATCATGGCCCTGTGCCGGCAGACCGGCATGGAACCGGAGGAGTACATCAAGAGCGGCGCCGCGTTGGACAGCGTGCGCTCGGCAGCGGTAGAGCACCTGATCCGCCACGGTGCCCCGGTGATCTCCGGAGTGCGGGACCCGGAGCGGGACAACTTCCGGGACGCCGCCCGGGATGCCCTGCTGATGCAGGCGGGCCTTGATGTGGCGGAGCCCGCCCAAGGCGCGGAGGAGCTGCGGGGGATGTCCCTGCGGGATATCCTGATTGAGAGCATGGTCCGCTCTGGGGAGGGGTCCGCCTCGGAGCTCCTGCGCCGCGGTCGGGATGATTTGTGGGATACGGCAGTGCGCCAGTCCCTCTCCCCCACGGCGTAGTTCCCCGCCATTTTGGACAACGCCATCAAGAAGTCCGTTGTCCAGCAGTATCAGCAGGTCCCCTGTACCTTTGAGAGCTGGACCAGCCGGGGCTCCCTCTCCGACTTCAAGGCCACCAAGGAGCACGAGTACGCGCTGGGCGGCGGCGACTTCTATAAAGTCTCCGAGGGCGGCGAGCTGAAGCACAGTACCCTCCAGACGGAGCTGCTCCCCACCCGGAAGCTGGACACCTACGGCACCCAGTTCACCATGACCCGGGAGGCCTTCATCAACGACGATATCGGATTTCTCGCCAATATGCCCGCCCAGTACGCCCGCCGGGCCAAGCGGAAGATCAACCGCCAAGTCTATGAGCGGGTCTTTGAGAACCCCTCCATCTTCGACGGTGCCGCGCTCTTTGACGCGGCCCACGGGAACCTGATTGCCACCGGTTCTGCCCCCAGTATCGCCGTGCTGACAAAGATGATCCAGATGATGGGGATGCAGACCGACCAGTTCGGCGAGAGCATCATGGTGGAGCCCGCCCACATTATCGTCCCGGTGGGCTGGGGGATGCGACTCTATCAGCTCCTGAACACGGCGGAGATCGACGTGGAGGGGATCGGCAGCCACACGGTAAACGTACTGAACAGCAAGTACCACGGCAAGCTCGATGTGATCGAGGAGGGGACGCTGAATGTCCTATCCGGCAGCGGCGCCTGCCCCTGGTTCATGGCGGCGGACCCCCGCACGGCAAAGGGCTTGCAGGTGGACTACCTCAACGGCGTTACCACGCCCAATTTCCGGCGCAGCGAGAAGGCCGGCTATTTGGGCTTTATCTGGGACATCTGGCTGGACTGGGGCATTAATGAGGTGGATTTCCGCGGCCTGCTGCGCAACAACGGCGTGCCGGTGGAGATGTAAGGAGGAGCATATGAAAGCAATTTATTGGCAGAAGGGTGAGGCCCTGGATTACACGCCGGCGGAGGACGTCAAAAACGGCGCTGTCGTTGTTTTGGGTTCCCGTATTGGTATCGCCGCTGGGGACATCCCGGCGGGCGGTACCGGGACTGTCCACGTGGAGGGCGTGTACAAACTGACCAAGGCCAAGGAGGAGGCCGTGGCCCTCGGTGCGCCGGTTTACTACGATGCCTCCGCGGACGTCATCACCGCTGCCGCCTCCACGGAGAGCGGCGAGGAGGATAGCCAGACTACTGTAAATAATGTCCCTGCGGGCTACGCTGCGGCCCCGGCCGCTGCCGGCGATGCCGCCGTGCTTGTGAAGCTGCCGGGCTGAGACTGGATCGGAGGTGTCCAGGATGGCAAGGAAACTGATTGCACAGCGCCCTATCCAATATTTCGGGCGCACCTACGCCAGAGGCGCGGCGCTTCCGACCAATGACGCTGTGATGCTGGAGGCTTGGCTGAGAGCCGGCAGCGCCGTCTGGACGGAGGAGCTTGCGGGGCAGGCCTCTCCCCTCGATATGGTACGCCGTCAGGAGGCTGCCATGCAGGCTGCGGAGCTGCTCGACTCTCTCGGTGTGGATATCACTGGCGAGGACGGCACCTTTGTGGGCGAGGAGGATCTGAAGGAGCAGCTCCGTATTTTGGGCCAGAGCCTTATGCAGGACTATGACGATCTCCTTCGCTCCGATTCGGCTTCGCAGGGTGAGGACGCGGAGTGCGGCATGATGGGCACCGATGCCGATGGGCGCTATACGCAGAGCAGCCTGTCCCGCCTGAACAAGGCGGAGCTCGTATCGCTGGCCGACGCCTTCGGTGTGGACCTCAGCTCGTGCCGGACCAAACCCGAACAGATCAACGCACTCCTGCTTGCCCTGAGCGGCTCCCACACCGGCGGAGGCACCGCTTCGGAGGGTGGGGTATGACCTTCAAGGAGATTCTCGCCCAGGATGTCCGCAATGTCTTCCTGAATATGGACGAATTTGCGGAGGAGCACATCGTCAATGGAAGACCCATGGCGGTTCAGATTGACGACAACGAGCTCCTGGAGCGGGACAAAGCAGGCACAGGGGTCCACCAGGATGGACTGTACAAATCCCGGCGCCTGATCTACGTGGCCAGCGCCGACTTCGGTGAACGGCCCGCCATTGGTAACTTGCTGACCTTGGACAAATATGAGTACCAAGTAGTGAGCTGCGTAGATGAGGCGGGTGTGCTGATTATCGAACTGGGGAGGAAGCGGTTGTGAGCGAGAAGATGATCTCCATTGATATGGAGGCGGAGCTGCGAAAGATCGTTACACAGCTCAACTCCCTGCCGGATATGATCAAGGCCCCGGACGTGCTGGCCAGGGCGCTGAACAAGACCGCCTTCGAGGCCAAGCGCAAGCTGGGCAAGGAGGTTCAGAAGGAATATGCTTTGACAGATACGGCGGCCCTCACCCAGAAGAAACGCGGCGGGATGTATCTGGAAAAGGCGACAGGTGGCGACCCGGCAGCGGTGCTGCACGCAAAGGGCCCTATGCTGAACGCCCTGGCCTATACCACACAGCCCAACAGCGGCCCTGTAGCAGCCATGATGAAGGTCCTGAGCGAGAGCCATATGACCGCAGTCGAGGTGGATGGTCGGAAGGCATTCTTGACCAAGTTCCTCAGCGGCCATGTCGCCCTTGCTCAGCGAAAGGGACCGGAGCGGCTGCCCATCAAGACGCTGCAGGCCCCGGCAGTCCCGATGCTCTACGGCAAGGTCTATGAGGCCGTGGAGCCGGATGTCTACAGCATACTGCAAAAGCATATTCAGCGACAGGTCTCGCAGGTGCTGGGACGGACATAAAAACAGCGGCCCCAATCGGGGCCGCCTGCTTGGAAGTCAATTGTGCAGTTTAACCAGGACAACACGTTCATTACGCTGTAGCTGGAGGTCCGAGGCCGGTGTGGGTACGGGAATGGGGCAGCCATCTGCCTCTAAGCCACAAAGGACACAGTTTAGTAATTCCTGAGCAGAGAGCAGGGCATCTTTGTCGGTAGTGCCGCTGGTAGCTGCATCGAAATCAGGAAATACCACTGCAATTCTCTGACTGTCCTCATAAGTGAAGATTGCCGGGTAAGCATCATATTTCAACTTGTCCATAAGCACCCCCTGTATAGGTTTAATATGTCACACATTAAGCTGCTTGTCAACTGCTGAACAAAAAGGAGGATCGCCGTGACCCAAGAATCCCTGCTGGATGCCCTGGTCGATGACCTGACTGCGGCTTTCCAGCATTACCGGCTGAAAAACTCCGCCGGCGCGGAACTGGCGGTGCGCGTGTATCCCCAAGACCTCCCTATCCGGGAGGGACTGGACGAGGAGACCGATGGGGAGGCGCCGCCGGAGCCGTACATCATTGTCCGCCTCCCCGCCGGGGAGCTGCCCGGCCAGGACAGCTGCCAGACTGTGCAGGCGGTACTGGTGATCTGCGTCCACGACCCCGACCCGAACCGGCAGGGCTACCGGGACGCACTGCACATCGTCAACACCATCCTGCTCCACTACGGCGCCAGCGGCGTCGTTGGCAGACGCTATGTTCTGCAATACCCGATCAAGTGGGCCGTGCAGGAGGAGGACACCTACCCCTACTATTTCGCGGCCATGGCGCTGACCTTTGACGCGCCGGCTATCTTTAAGGAGGTCCCGGAGACATGACAAAAAAGAGAGCCCCGTCACCGCCCAAGCCGGCGGCCAATTCCGGCCCGGTGGTCTACTGCGGCCCCACAATCCCCGGCACGGCCCGCCAGTACACGGTGTACCGCGGCGGAGTTCCCGCGGCGCTGGCCGCCGCCGCCGCGGATAACCCGGCGCTTGGCCGGCTGATCCTGCCGCTGGACCGGCTGCCGGAAGCCAGGCGGTGTATCCATAGCAAATCCGGCCACATCTACCGCCTGTTTCGTCTGGCGCAAACGAAGCAGGCCAGTCAGAAGGAGGGATAACGTATGGCCTATTACCATGGCGTATACAACTCGGAGCAGGACACCAGCCTGACTCCCCCCATCCAAGGCAGCGCCGGGCTGCAGGTGGTGTTCGGTACCGCGCCGATCCATCTGGCAAAGGATCCCGCGAAAGCTGTCAACACTCCCCTGCTCTGCTACTCCTTCAAGGAGTGCATCCAGTCTGCCGGGTACTCCGATGACTGGAAGAACTTCACCCTCTGTCAGTCTGTGGATGCCAGCTTCCGGGTGTTCAATGTGGCCCCCATCGTCCTGGTAAACGTGCTGGATCCCAGCAAGAACGCCCATGTGACAGCTTATGAGGCGGAGGAGATCACCGTCAATGACGGCCAGGCACTGTATACGCAGCCCTACGTGCTGCTGGACAGCTTGGAGGTCAAGGCCGGCGAAACCATTCTGGAGGCAGGTACGGACTACGAGGCCAGCCATGATGACACCGGCAGTGTGGTGATCCTGCTGCTCTCTGAGGCGGCGCTGGCCGCTGAGACGGTGTCTGTCTCAGCCAAGGGGCTCAACCCCGCGGGCGTGACCCGCGAGGACATTGTGGGCGGCGTCAACGTACTTACCGGGCAGGAGACCGGCCTGGAGCTGGTGCGCCAGATCTATCCCAAGTTGGGCATGGTGCCCGGCCAGCTCCTTGCCCCCGGCTGGAGCGGGGACCCGGTGGTTGCCGCAGCGCTCCAGTCCAAGACGGAGGCCATTAATGGCGTCTTTGAATGCACTGGCCTTCTGGATATCCCCACGGAGGGTGAGAATGGCGCAAAGGTCTATACCGATGTGAAGACGGCCAAGGAGAAGCTGGGAGCCTCCTCTACGCACGTGGCGGCCCTCTGGCCCATGGTGGCGGTGGGAGACAAGGTCTACCACTACTCCGCTATGTTTGCCGCTCTGACGGCCTACTCCGACGCAGAGAATGGGGATGTGCCCTATGACAGCCCCTCCAACAAGGACCTCCGCGTTACCGCCACGGTGCTCGCAGACGGCACAGAGGTGGTGCTGGATCAGCAGCAGGCCAATGAAGTGCTGAACGCAAATGGTATTATTACCGCCATCAACGCGGAGGGGTTCCGCTCCTGGGGCAACAGCACGGCGGCCTATCCCGCCACCACGGATCCCAAGGACCGCTGGCTTGCTGTGCGCCGGTTCTTTAACTGGGACGGCAACAACTTCATTCGCACCTACAGTCAAAAGGTGGACCGGCCGGGCAACACCCGCCTGATCCAGTCCATTGTGGACAGCCAGAACGTGATCGGTAACGGCTATGTGGCCCGGCAGTACTGCGCCGGGTACCGTCTGGAGTTCCGTGCCGCGGATAACCCGGTGACGAATCTGTTGAACGGCCATCTGGCCGTCCGCTCCTTCCTCGCCCCGTTTATCCCCACGGAGTACTTTGAAAATATCCGGGAATATGATGTGACCGCCCTGCAGGCGGTTCTGACAGGAGGAGCCTGATATGAGCGGTGCAAAGACAATCCCCACCAAGATCAATCGTTACAACGTCTATAACGCCGGCAACCGCCTGCTGGGCATGGGCGACGAGATGCCTCTGCCAGACTTTGAGTCCCTTACCGAGACCATCAGCGGCGCCGGTATCCTCGGCGAGATCGATGACCCCACGGTGGGCTACTTCACCAATCAGGAGGTCGAAATCCCCTTCCGCGTGACGGACGAGGAGGCGGTGGATATGCTGGATATGACCAAGGCTGTCCCGCTTACCATCCGCGGCGCCGCGCAGACTACCAACAGCGAGGGCGATATTGAGTTCCGGCAGATCCGGGTGGTGATCCGGGGGCGCAGCGCCAATTTCACCCCCGGTAAGCTGAAGGCGGGCAGCCAGATGGAGACCAAGCTCACCTTGACCCTGCTCTACATCCTCATTGAGATGGATGGGGAGCCCCTTGTGGAGCTGGACAAGCTCAACGAGGTGTTCAAAATCCGCGGTCGGGATGTTCTGGCCAAGATTAAGGAGATGTGCTGAAGATGGATGACAAGGAAAAGAAGGTTTCTTCCCTCTCTGAGACGGAGGAGCAGAACGAGCTGGTTCTGACGCTCCGCAAGCCCTACACCTTCGAGGGTCAAACCTATACGGAGCTGGACCTCAGCGGCCTGGAGGCCGTCACAGCGGGGATGCTGGAGCGGGTGAGCAAGACGGTACTCCAGCAGGCCCCCGGGCTGAATCCCGGCCTCTTGGAGATGTCTATGCCCTACTGCATGGAGCTGGCGGCGCGGGTATTGGGTCAGCCCCGGGAGTTCTTCCACAGTCTCCCCGCCGGCGACGCCATCGGCCTGAAGTCCCTGATCACAAATTTTCTCTACGGCGGGGATGGCGAGGAGTAACCCCCGCTGAGATTCGCAAGTGCTGCATGGCGCTGGCTCTCACGCTCCACGATGGGATGGACTACTACCTGCGTATGCCCTTGGATGAGCTGAACGAGACCGCGGAGATGCTGGTGGCCTATCTGGAGGAGGTGGCGCGGCGTGGCAAGAAATAGTACCTATCAGCTGATGCTGAAGATCTGCGGCAAAGCGGACAGCTCCCTGAAAGCCGCCTGTTCCGCGGCGCAGCGGGACCTGACCACCTTGGGAAATGCGGCGAAGTCCCGCGGGGAAGGTAGCGGCGACTGCCGCGGCTGCCGTCGCCGGTGCAGCTGCCGCCGCAGGAACCGCCGCGCTGAAATCCGGGATGGAGTATCAGGCCCAGCTCTCCAACATTTCCACGCTGTTGGTAGGAACGGCGGATGAAGTGACCGCCCGCACGGCGGAGATCGGGAAGCAGGTCCTTGAAGTATCCAACCGCACCGGCGTGGCCACGGATAATCTGACCGATGGTATGTACCAAGTCATCTCCGCCTTTGGAGACAGCGCGGACGCCGCCAGCCAGTTGGAGGTTGCGGCGAAAGCGGCGGCCGCCGGCAATGCCACCACAACGGACAGTATCAACCTCCTGTCCGCGGTAACCAAGGGCTACGGCGACACATCGGCGGCCGCTGTGCAGAAGGCGGCGGATCTCTCCTTCGCCACGGTACGTTTGGGTCAGACTTCCTTCCCAGAGCTGGCCGCCTCCATGGGTAAGGTGATCCCCCTGTCCAGCACCCTGGGCTTGGAACAGGAGCAGCTGTTTGGCGCCATGGCCACGTTGACCGGCGTGACCGGCTCCACAGCGGAGGTGGTGACACAGCTGAAGGCCACCATGCAGAGCTTCCTTTCCCCCTCCAAGAATATGCAGGCGGCGCTGGCCTCCATGGGCTATGCCAGTGGCCAGGCGCTGCTGGAGAGTGAGGGCCTGCAGGGAGCTCTGAACGCGCTGAAAAACAGCGTGCATGGGGATGAATTGGCGTTTGCCGGCCTGTTCTCCTCTGTGGAGGCCCAGACCGCCGTACTGGCTATGGCTGGCACCCAGTCAGAGAATTTAGCCAGTAAGACGGCGGAAATGTACACCGCCGCCGGCGCAGCGGACACCGCCTTCCAGCGCCAGACCAACAGCATGAAGTACACAGCCCAAGCAATCAAAAATCTGGGTAAAAACTTCCTGACGCAGATTGGAACCTATATGCTGCCATATGTCAATGAATTGGCGGAGAAGGCAATCCCCAAGATTCAGGCTGCGCTGGAGGCCGCTGGAAGCTATGTGGAGAATGACCTCATCCCTACCGCAGAGCGGGCCGCACGGTGGCTCGGAGAAAACCGGGCGGCGATCCTGGCGGTAGCCGCTGCCGCAGTTGCCGCTGTAGGGGCTTTTAAGGGCCTGAAAACAGCCACAGCCGCTGTGGGGACGGTAAAGAATCTCTCCATAATACTCAAAGCGGCCGCCCAGGGCGGCGGACTGCTGAGCAAGGTACTGGGCGTTGGCAGCGTGAAGCTGGCCCTGATCGCCGGCGCCGCAGCCCTGCTGGCGGCAGGGTTCGTGTACCTGTGGAATAAGAGCGAGAAATTCCGTGAGGCTGTCTCTGGCATCCTGACGAAGCTGCAGCCGCTGGGCCAGGCGTTTCTATCCCTGGTTTCGGTGGCGGGCGGCCAGTTGGTTCCCGTGCTGGAGCTGGTCGGTTCGGTGCTGCTGAACGGGCTGGAAAATGCCATCGTGGTACTGGGACCCTCTATCCAAAATATCATCGGGCTGTTTACTGGCCTGCTGACCTTTATCACCGGCGTATTTTCAGGCGACTGGGAAAAAGCGTGGCAGGGAATCTGTGATATCTTCAAGAATCTGTTTTCAGGCTTGGTGAATATCGGAAAAATTCCCATTAACGCTGTAATTGGTGCCATCAACACAGTGATAGGTGCCATCAACCAAGCCGGCTTCACAATTCCCGACTGGGTGCCGGTGGTAGGCGGTAAGAGCTTCTCCATCAACCTGCCCCAGATCCCCATGCTGGCCGCCGGCGGCATCGTCACGGCACCCACCATCCTGGAGGCTGGCGAAGGCGGGGAGCCGGAAGCTATCCTGCCTCTGAGTAAGCTGGCAGCCCTGCTGGATGACCTGTCCGGCAGGCGGCCCCCGGAGGGAAAATCACCCCCGGAGGTTCAAGACTTGGATGGGGACTGGCCATATCCCTTCCCCACTGGCCGGCCCCGGCCCACTGGCGGCGCAGGGGTGCCCGGCAAGGAGGAGAAGGTCGTCTTTGCCCCGGTGTTCAACTTCTACGGACCTGCTGGCAAAGCGGAGGCGGAGGAGGCGGCACGGATCAGCTTCCAGGAGTTCAAGCGGATGTGGCGCCAGCTCCAGGACGAGGAGCGGAGGAAGAACCTGCAAAAGGCATAGGAGAATGATATGGACGGTACCTACACCACCCGGCAAGGGGACGCTTGGGACGCCATTGCGTACCGGGTATATGGCAGCGAGGCATACACCGGCTTCCTGATGGAGCACAATCCCCGCTACCTGGGAATCTTCGTATTCGGTCCCGGCGTAACCCTGCAAACACCGGAGCTGCCGGCGAATGTACAGGCAGCCGGCCTGCCAGTTTGGAGGACTGTATGAAAACCAGACGGGCATCGGTAGATCTGACCTGTAATGGCGCGGCTATGGATCGGAGCCTGCTGGGGCCGGCCCTGGAGGTCACCTACACGGACCCGGCTTCCGGCGAGGCTGATAGTCTGGATATCTCCCTCTATGACCGGGACCGGCAATGGACGACGGCACAGCTTCCTGCGGAGGGGGATGTGCTGGGGGCTTCCATTCGTGTTACAGACTGGGACCGGTCGGGAGATAATCGGACCCTTTCCTGCGGCTCTTTCACTCTGGATGACTTCTCCTTCTCCGGCTGGCCGGTAACAGGCACGCTGTCTTCCGTGTCTGTGCCGGCGGACAGCAGTTTCAGGGAGACCCAGCGGACTAAAACATGGGAGGACGTCACCATTGAGGAGATGGCCAAGGAGATCGCCGGCCGGGCCGGCATCTCCCTGGCCTGGGATGTGGAGGGAGCCGCTCTGAAGCTCAGGAGCATCGAGCAGGCCAAACAGACAGACTGCGACTTTCTGATGGGCGTCTGCGGCGATTACGGCCTCGCCATGAAGGTATACGCCCGGCGGCTTGTGATCTATGACCGGGAGGCCTACAAGAAAAAAGCATCCGTGGCAGTGCTGTCGCCCAGGGATCTGCTGTCATGGAGCTGGAAAGCCAGTCTGGCCGGGACCTATACCGGCGGCGAGTTCGCCTATACGGATCCGGCTACGGAGGAGGAGATCAATGTCAAGACCGGCGGCGGCTCCCGGCTCCTGAAGCTCTCCGGCAAGGCGGACAGCGCCGCGGACGCGGAGAAGAAGCTCGTTGCCGCTATCGCCGCGGCAAATCATGGGCATACCACCCTCTCTGCCTCCCTCAGAGGACGGCCGGAGCTGGTGGCCGCCCAGTGCGTTGATGTAACCGGCCTGGGGCGGCTGGATGGAAAGTATTTCATCGACAAGGCCACCCACCGCATTGGCAGCGGGTATACCACGGATTTGGAGCTCTCCCTGGTGGAGTGAGGAGGATGCTGTGAGAGAGGAAATTCGACTGGGTAAGGTCTCCGCGGTGGACTGTACGGCGGGGATGGTGCAGGTAGTCTACCACGAGAAGGACAACGCCGTTACCCGCATGATCCCGGTCCTGTCCACGGTGTTCTCCGGCATATTCTCCATGCCGGCGGTGGGGGATCAGGTATTGGTGCTGCATCTCTCCAACGGCTCCGAGGCCGGCGTGGTGCTGGGGCGCCCCTGGAGCGAAAAGACTAGGCCGCCAGAGGGCGCGGAGGATCTGTTTCGTCTGGATATGGACCGCTCCCCCGGCGCGGCCATGCTCCGCTATGACGCCAAGGCCAAAGCCTTGGCCATCCACTGCGACGGCGCTGTCAGCATCACGGCGGGCGGGGCCATCACCATCAACGGCGCAACAATAGACTTGAACTGAAGGAGGCGGTTTTATGCCTGAAGCGGCGCGGCTCTCCGATCTGGTGGAGGGGATGACTGCCGGGGAACACACCGGCCATGACCCGCCCCATCCGCCGCTGCCCTTTACCGGGGCAATCAGCGCAGGCTGCTCCCCCAGCGTTCGTATCAACGGTCTGGCCGCCGCCATGTCCGGCAGCATTACTGAGGAGCAGGACAGCTGTTGCGGCTCCAGTACAGGTTCCGTGGCGGCAGGCAGCAGCACTGTCCGTATCAATGGCCGGCCTGCCGCCCGCACGGGGGACGCGCTGCGGCCCCACAGCGGAACGGGCGCCATCACTGGCGGCAGCCCGGATGTAAGGATCGGAGGATAGTATGGTTGGTTCCCTGGGCCGTAAGATCATCTTTACCGTCAGCGACGAGCAGACCATGACCTTCTCCAATATGACCCGGGAAACCGCCGGGCGCTGGGCCTCCCACGAGGCCATGGGCGTCAAGCCGAGGGCGGAGTTCCTTGGCCCAGGCTGTCAGCAGGTGAGCATGGATATTACGCTGTCTGCCTCCCTGGGTGTACGCCCCCGCCGGGTGCTGGAGGCCATTGAAGCCATGGTGGAGGGCGGTGACGCGGAATACCTTGTCATCGGCAGCCGCCCCGTGGGCCGGAACCCATTCCGCATCACCGGCTCCAGCGAAACCTGGAACACGGTATACAGCGGCGGCGAGCTGGCCAGGGCAAAGGTAACGCTCACGCTGGAGGAGTACGCATGAGGACAGGATTTGATTTTCGTCTGGAGTATATCGGCGGCGGCTCCGCGGAGCTGGACCGCCAACTCGCCCTGCTGCTGTCCACGCGGGAGGGCTCTATCCCCCTGGACAGGGCCTTCGGTTTGAATTTAGACTTTGTGGACCGGCCCGCCGGCGTGGTCAAGAGCCTCTACACAGCGGAGGTTACGAAAAAGGTCTCCCAGTTTATCCCCGCTGTCCGGGTCTTTGAGGTAGCCTGGACCAGCTCACAGGATGGGGAATTACAACCAAAGGTGGTGATTGCCAGTGCCTGACAATGTACAAAATGCCCCGGAGGTCTCCTTCATCGACAACAAAAGCGTGGAGGATGTCCGCGCAGAGCTGGTGGCTGATTTTGAGGCCTATATGACGGAGGCCTCCGGCCGGCCGGTTCACCTGGACCGTGCCAGCGTCCACAGGATGATCCTCTATGCCGCTGCCGCACAGATCTATCAGGCGATGCAGTACATCAATCAGGCCGGCCGGCAGAACCTGTTGAAGTACAGCTATGGCGGCTTTCTGGATAACATCGCCCTCCTGAAGGGAGTCGTCCGCACCCCGGCCTCCGCCGCAGCCACTACCCTGCGCTTTACGCTCTCAGCGGTTCGGGAGACTGCCATCAGCATCCCTGCGGGGACGCGGGTGTCGGACGGTGGAAACTTTTATTTCGCTACTGCGGCGTATGCGGAAATTCTGCCTGGAACACTCACGGCGGAAGTGGGGGCGGCCTGTACCGTCTCCGGCATTGCCGGCAATGGCTTTCGCCCCGGGGACCTTTTCGTGCTGGTGGATCCTGTCCCCTATGTGGCTTCAGTAGAAAATCTCACCGCCACGGAGGGCGGCGCAGATGTGGAGAGCGACACCGATCTGGCGGAGCGGGTCTTTCTGGCTCCCGGCGCCTACTCCACTGCCGGGCCGGAGGACAGCTACCGCTTCCATGCCAAGGCATACAGCGCCGCCATCGGCGATGTGGCTGTCACCAGCGACCAGGAGGCCGGGCGGGTGGATATCGTGTTCCTGATGGCCGACGGCTCCACCCCGGGGCCTGAGATGACGGAGGGCCTTACAGAGTACCTCCGGGATCGGAACATCCGGCCCATGACAGACCTTGTGACGGTCTCCGCCCCGGAGAAGGTGCCATACGGCATTGCGCTGACCTACTATATCAACCGCAGCGACAGCGCCCGGGCTGTGGATATTCAGGCCGCGATCCGTGCGGCGGTGGACAGGTACGCGGCATGGCAGCGGACGATTGGCCGGGACATCAACCCCTCCATGCTGCTGGCCCTGCTGGTGAAGGCCGGGGCAAAGCGGGCAGAGATTGTCGCGCCGCTCTTTACCCCCGTGGCCTCCACCGCTGTGGCGGAGCTGAGCGGGACGCCGGCGGTACACTATGGGGGGCTGGAGGATGATTGAGCTCAAAGGCAGCCGATTCACCGATATCCTCCCGGAACACCTGCGGACAACGGAGAGTAAGGCCCTGGCCTATGTGGTGGGGCGGCAGGTGGAGCAGCTGCTGGCCTGGGCGGAGGCGGTCCCCTTCTACACGGCGGTCACATCCGCGCCAGACAGCATACTGGACCACCTGGCCGTGGAGCTGCGGACGCCGGCCTATGACCAGATGTTTTCCCTGCCGGTCAAGCGGCAGCTGATCCTTGATTCCCTGCTGGCCTACGCCAAGATGGGGACGCCTGCCGCCATTGACCGGATTCTGACAGCCATCTTTGGCGCGGGGAACATCGAGGAGTGGTTTGACTACGAGGGCGAGCCACACCACTTCCGGGCGCTGATCCAGGTGCGAAACAGCATCACGGAGGAGAGCCTGGAGGAGTTTCGCAGGATACTGGGCCGCATTAAGCGCCTCTCCAGCTGGCTGGATGGTATCATCACCGTCACACCCTTTGACCCCGCCCCGGTAGAGATTGCGCCGGGAGCCGGCGGGTACTTCTCCAGCAGTGAACTGCCGTACTGCCCGGTACCTGTCAAACCAACAGTATTGCAGCTCTCTCCGGGCATCGGCGGCTTTGCTTCTGTCATTCATCCCCCGGAATTACAGCCGGTGTTCCAGGGCGGCATGACATACTTCGCGGTACCGCACATCGGCGGACGACTGACCATCACCACATTGCCGCCCGTCCCCAGGCCCATCCGGGTTGCCGCGCGTTCCAGCATCGGCGGGACGTTCAGCGTAATGGAGCTTCCTGAAATCGAGAGAGGAGGATAAGGATATGGACAAAAACAGAGAGGCCCCGGTAGCGGGAGCGGCGGGGGATCCCGGCGGCTTTGGCTGCGCTGTCACTGGCGCGGGCCTGCGGCTGATTGCCAAGCTCATTGCCAATGAGGAGGACTTGCGTATCTGCAGGGTGCTCATGGGCTCCGGAAGCGCCCCGGAAGGGACCTATATCGGGGACCTGACAAACCTTGTGGAACCTGTGGCCGAGGGCACCGTCAGCGAGCCGGTCCGCTCTGAGAGCACAGTCAGCATGTTTGTGGAGTACCGCAGCGACATGAATGGCGGGCTGAAGGAGGGCTTCGTCATCCGGGAGTTCGGCGTCTTTGCCATGGACGGCGAGGAGGAGGTCATGATCTACTACGGGGACCTCTCCAAGTACCCCCAGTACATCGGTCCCTACACGGGCTGCCAGGACATTCGGCGCTACCCCATCTCCCTGACTGTGGCGGAGGGCTCCCAGGTGAAGCTGGAAGGCCTGCCCAGCCTGGTGATGACGCTGGAGGATATGAAGGACTACTGCGTGACCACCCTGCTGCCCCAGCTCCTCACCAGCTCCCGCAACCAGATCGTATCCCACAACCAGGCGAAGGATGCCCACCCGGATCTTCGGAAGGATATCGCCACCGCGCAGCAGGCCGCGGAGAACGCGGCAAAGGTGGCGGCGGACGCGCAGGAGGCCGCGGATACCACCGCCGGCGGCTGCGCGCTGCAGATCACCTTCGCCGAGGGCTGCGCCGGGCGGGAGTACACCGTTACCGGCGGCGAGGGTGAGTCCTATACCGGGACGGTCCCGGAGAGCCTGCGGGTTGTGGTGGCGGTCAGAGCCTGTAACACCACCTACACCATCACCACCACCGATGCCGGGGGAAACCCCTGGACCAACACCATGACCACCGGGCCCTACTTCGGGCCTGTGGAGGCGGAGATCTCCAGCTTCACGGCGACGCTGGCTGTCACCACCCTGCCCGGGGCCTCGCTCACCGCTGTCTCCAACAGCCAGACCTATACCACCACTGCGGATGATGCCGGCGCCGCGACGCTGGCCATCGGCAAGGCCGGCGTCTATGAGGTGACCGCCGTCTCGGAGGGGAAGCTGTGCTCCCAGGCGGTATCTGTAACAGAGAGCGGCGGCAGCTATGCCGTGGAATTGACGGAGTTCCAGAAGGGGCCCGGCACCCCGGGGACCAGCTTCCACTACATCTTTGAGCCGGAGGATTGGGAAAACGGCGAGCTGCGGATCTCCGCGGAGAAGCACGGTATGACGCCCCAGGGGAGCGCCTGTCTCTACACCCTCCGCCAGCGGATCAACCGGACAGCGGCGGATTACCACCCTGACAATGCCGCCCAGGGCCGGGCAGATCTGGTGGACTGCATGGAGGCCGCGCTGAATGCCAACGCCTCCGCGCCAGGGACCTACCCCGCGGCGGAGGACGGCCATGTGCAGCTCACCTGGAACCAAGTCCAGTATTTTCTGCTGGAAGACATCCTGGCCCCGGAGGCAACAGCGGCCGCCAAGGCCGTGGAGCTGGGCTTCAACTGGCAGGGCCGGGATACCACAGGCGTGGAGCAGACGGCCACCCTGGATGAGGTGCTGGCCGCCGCCTACCTCCCCGCCCTCGGTGGTGTCACTACCGGGCTGGACGCTCTTTGTACTGCCGAGGTCCTTCGGGGCCTGCGCCTGCGCCGCAGAACATCAGCCCCCGCCCAGAAATACGACTTGGACGGGGAGTTGGTGCCGAACACCTGGGGCGCAGCAGAGAGTCTGGTGGAGTGGGACACGGAAACCTCGGACCTGGTCTTGAAAAGTGAAACCGCCTATGCCGGCGATGTGCTGGCCCTGGGCTGATATGAGGAGGAGGTCGCTATGAGCTTTTACGGGAAAAAATTCAAGGTCAATGGCCTGCCCTGCGGCTTAGTCATGCGGGGTGTGGTCAACGGGCAGTACCAAGTGGTTATCGAGCGGGAGTATGCCGCGCTGGAGCAGATCGAGGCCGTCAACTGGCGCCGCCCGAAGATTGAGGGGGACTGCGATCCGCTCCCCAAGGGCTACGGCTTCGATGTGGTGGACATCCAGTACCGCAGCAGCAGCAAGTCCTACACAGTAACCCTTCAGGTGATGGAACAGTATCTGGGCGATGTGACAGGCTATCAGGTCCAGGTGGCCGAGCTGGCCGAGCAGGCCAATGCCGCCCGGGAGGAAACCGAGAGCATCCGCCAGGCCGCCCAGGAGCGGGAAGCAGAGCTGGTGGGAGAGGCGGCGGCCCGGGAGACCGCGCTGGCCGCAGCCTACGAGGAAGGAGTGGAGAGCAATGGCTGATATTCATGTGTTGGCAGTGGACGCCATGCGGGAGAAGGGTGCGGCGGATGCGGAGGCCCTGTCCGTCCGCGCTGTGGCCGGAGAGGTCGGCGATCAGGAGCTTTTAGAGAAAAAGCCCATGATCCCCACTTGGCGGCCCAGGGATTTCTCCGATGTGCCGGCAGGCAAGCCCTACAAGTGGGCGGATATGGTGTACAAGCTCCGACAGGCCCATGACGCGACAGGGCACCCGGATTGGACGCCGGATCAGGTCCCGGCCCTCTGGGCCGCTGTCTCCAAGGAGGGCGAGGCCGGTACGCTGGAGGCGCCCATCACCGCCGCTCGGGGGATGGAATATACCTATGGGCGCTACTATCTGGATACGGAAGACAGCACGATCTATCTGTGCCGGCGCACTGGGGAAGCGGATGGCAGTACGGTGGTACTGCAGTTCCTGCCCCATGAGCTGATTGGACAGTATTTCGAGGCCGTGTCCGAGTAGAAGGCGCCTCCGCTGATCTGAGAGGAGGTCTGCCCTGTGAGCACCATGCGGGAGATGGCACGGGAGTATCGCGCGGCCTCAGCCCGGCTGGCCATGCGGATTCAGGAAAAGAAGGAAGCTGGCGCGGACCCGCAGATGCTGCGTTCCTTGCGTACTTGCCTTCAGGAGATGCGCGCTGTGCAGCGGGTGCTGGACGGGTACTACACCGTTCCCCGCAATGAGGAGATCACCTCTGCCGGCTGGCGGGGAAGGGGGCCGTCTGTTGATGACCATTGACCAGCTTCGAGCCAGAAAGCGGGAGCTTTTGGCGCGGAAAAAGTATGAGGAACAGCTCCAGGCCGCTGGCGAGGGGGATAACCTTGCCCTGTTCATGGTCAAGGAGGAGCTGCTGGATGTGAATGACCAGCTCAAAGCACTGACAGCAGGCCGCCGGAAAAGCGGCGGGCGCGCTGTATCAGCGGACTTTGCCAGGGACCGCCAGCAGTATATGGACTGGCGAAGGCAGGAGATGTCTCTGGACAGTGAGATAAAGGAAGGCAGGTCCTGTATGAAAGCAGCGGCCGTCCACGGCCTCGACCTCCTCTCCCCGCACCAGAGGGAAGTATTGGAACTCTACCTGGCAGGGCAGACAGTAACCCAAATCTCTACGCTGCGGGGTGTTAATCAATCCACTGTTTCCCGTACCCTCGCCCGCGCAAAGAAGCGGGTACGGGAGGAGACAGAGCGGGCCTTGGTGGCACAGCGAATCCAGGTGGGCGAAAAGCGGGTGGATCTCAACGATCCGACAGCGGCGAAGGCGGTGCTGTTGGCGATGACGCCCAAGCAGACGGTATATTTCTACCTCTACTACTCCGAGTATCAGACGCTGCGGGAAATTAGCGCATTGACAGGGACAGATCACACCGCGGTTATGCGGACGATCCGGCGGGCACTGCGGAATATTGCAAAGCTGCTGGGCGGACAGGCCGCTCTGCTGGAACACCCGGAGGCTCTGGAAGACCTGGCTTATCAGGCCTACTGTGAGATCGAGGACCACCCGGAACTGCTCCCGGAGTCCATACCGAAGCCAGTAGCCTACTGCCCGGCGCGGGATATGTCTCCCTCCAAGCAGGAGAAACTCCTGAGAATGGAGGATATCCCTATCCGCATCCGCAGGGAAGTCATGAGAGCAAGGAAGCCGCCGGGAAAGCTGCTGGCCGCCCTGCTGGCACGCCAGGATCAGACGCGCATGGGGATATTTCAATGGCTGGAGGCGATATTCACAGCCTTTCAGCGGAAACTGCGAAAAAAGAAGAAGGAGGCCGCAGCATGAGGTTCAGTTGTGAAAAGGCGGTGCTGGAGGGCGCCGTAGCTGTCGCCAGCCGGGCAGTAGCCCGGAAAAGCTCACTCCCCGCCTTGGAGGGATTGCTGATCCGGACCGGTGGGGAAACCCTGACTATTTCCGGCTACAACCTGCAAACCGGCATCCGGGCAAAAATTGCGGTGGACGTTGCAGAGCCGGGTGAGATCGTCTTGAATGCAAAACTACTCAATGATATCATCCGCCGGATGCCTGACGATGTTGTAACTGTCGCCAATCGCAGCGGCACAACGGCCCGCCTTCAGTGCGGCGATGCAGATTTTGAGATATCCGTCCTATCCACCGCAGATTTTCCGGATCTGCCGGAGATGGAGGCGGAGCAGACGGTCTCTATTCAGCAGCGAACCCTCCGTGCCATGGTTGCAGAGACATCCTTTGCCATCTCCACTAACGCCAGCCGTCCGGTTCTCACTGGCGCGCTGTTTGAGGCGGGTGAGGATGCCCTGACCGTGGTGGCTGTAGATGGGTTCCGTCTGGCATTGCGAAAAATGCACTTGGAAGTAATCAAGGGCAGGGACTTGTCCTTTATCGTTCCAGGCCCGGCGCTGAACGAGGTTAGAACGATCTGCAGCGATACCGATGATCTGGTGGAGATTGCCCTGAGCAAACAGCACATCCTCTTTACCATAGGGGACGTGGAGCTGATCTGCCGCCGCCTGTCAGGGGAGTTCCTGGACTATCGCAGCGCCATCCCCCAGAACAACCCCATTGCGGTTATTGCAGACCCAAAGGCCCTGACTGAGAGCTTAAATCTGGTCTCCACGATTGTCTCAGAAAAGGACAAGGCATCTATCCGCTGCCGCTTTCAGGAAAACCGGGTCCAGTTTTCCGCCAGGACAAACGCCGGTGATGCAAAAGACATCTGCCGCTTGGAGGGAGACGGTGGTGGTCTGGAGATCGCTTTCAATGGCCGCTACCTGCTGGAAGCCCTGCGCTATGCTCCAGCTGACGTTGTGCGGATTGAGTTGAATACCGACGCAGCTCCGGCCATTATCGTCCCCGCAGACGGCAAGGACCACTTCCTCTACATGGTCCTGCCGGTTCGGCTGAAAGGAGGTACTGCATGACCGCGGAAGAAGTCGCCGTGGAGCTGGAGGGCCATACCCACGAGATTAAATCATTAAAGCACCGGATGGATGCGGTGGAGAAAGGGCATGAAGCCCTGAACAAGCTGGCCACCGCCGTGGAGGTAATGGCATCAGAGCAGAGAACCCAGAGCGAGACTATGAGGGAGATCAAAAAAGACGTGACTGCACTGGGGACGAAGGTAGACATCATTGAAAACAAACCGGCGAAGCGATGGGAGGGCTTGGTGGAAAAAGCCATTTGGGCCGTAATTGCCGCCGTTATCGCTTTCCTCTTGGGGAGGGTTGGGCTATGAGCGTGCTGCTGGCCGTTTTAGGCGTCCTCTTGGCACTTTTCGCCGTGACGGGTATCCCAATACTCCCCCGCCGCGGAAAGCGCGCAGGCTCCCTCCTGCATGGCATTACGGAGCTCCTTTTTGTGACCACGCAGGTCTCCGCCCTGGTCTGGGTATTCATCAGCTACGGCATCGCCATCTATGCCGCCGTCAGACTGGGGCAGGTCTACACCATGGCGGAACTCAGTGAGCCCGCCATCCACACCATTTTGGGTGTCGGCTTCCTGAAGGTGCTGGAAAACATCTTTGAGCACAATGACAGCCCGGTTTTTGGCCGGAGCAAAAAAGAAAACCCGCCCGGAGGCGGGGAGGAGGACACGTATGGGAAATCTATATGAGATCATCGGGAATCTGCTGGCAGCCCTTGTACTGGGCCTGCTGGCCTATCTGACCCCAAAGGTCAAGAATTGGCTGGAGGCAAAGACCGGGAAGGCCACATATGACCAGTTGATGCTGCTGGTCCAGTCCTTTGCCCGGGCGGCGGAGCAACTCTATCACGATAAGGACAAGAGTGGCGAGATGCGCCGCCAGTTTGTGCGGGAGCAGCTCCAGGCGCTTGGTGTGGAGGTCACGGAGGCAGTCATTAACATGATCGAGGGTGCCGTCTGGGAGATCAACACAGAAAACAAGAAGGCTTTGGTACAGGCGAAAGATGCTGTATTCGGGAATCCTGCGGAGCCTGATTGCCATATTGACGGGGTTAGAAAGGAGGAAGTCGGGGCATGAATCCAATCCATGATATTTTAGAGAAATTCTCCCACGGCGAGGCGAGCTTGGAGGAATCCAACACCGCTTTGAAGGAGGCAGGGGCCACCCTCTACTTGGACCCGGACCGAAGTCGGATCACAGAAGCGGAGCTGGCTGTGACCACAGTGGGCGACAGGCCGGAGGACGCCAGCGGCTTCGGCCTGCTGGATGTCGGCGTCGGTTCCAAGGTGAAAGTACGGGTCTGTAATGGGCGGCTGGCGGAATCCATCAACGAGGTTCTGGCGGACGGCTCTACCAGCATGACAGCCTATGTGCTGATCGGCGGTAAGCGGTATGAGGTCAAGGGGGACCGCTTGGCAGAGATCACGGAGCACAAGCCGCCTAAAGCGCCGGCAAACCGCACCCCCAAAACGCCGGATATGCGCCGCCGCACGGATTTGGCGGGCCGGGTAGTCACACAGCACACCCTTAGCGGGGATTTCGATGTCCATTACAACGACCTGGGCTATGCCGTGAAGGCAACAAGAAAGGGTGGCAGCCGATGAACGGGGCAGTGGTACACGCCTACAGCAAGGCGAGAGACGGCGCGGTGCAGCTCACCGACAACTTCAAGGTGTGGGAGTTCGCCTGCCAAGACGGCAGCGATGCTATCTTCATTTCCACTGAGTTGGCGCAGGTGCTCCAGAAGATTCGCAGCCGGTTTGGGAAGCCGGTAACCATCAACAGCGGGTATCGAACCTCGGTGCATAATGGCAGGGTGGGTGGTTCCCCCACCAGCCAACACCTCTATGGGATGGCGGCAGATATCGTGGTGCAGGGAACAACCCCGCAGGCAGTGGCCAAGTACGCGGAGACTCTGCTGACCGGCCGGGGCGGCATCGGCCTCTATTCTGGTTTCACCCATGTGGACGTCAGGGCCAAGAGGAGTAGGTGGGACTCCACCAGTGGTCGCGAGGTGGGAGTCAGCGGGTTCTAAGGGGAAAAGTTTCCCTTTAGTTTCCCTTTCGCGGGGAGGGACCGCTATTATTATGGGGTCTAATATAATGCAGAAAACTTCCTTGTTTTTGTAGAATAGGCACCAATAGCGGCACTTAACACACCCTAAAAGGGCCCATATTCCCAACCTGACAATTCAAGTCCAGTCACTCGGACCAAAATAAGCAGACAGATCACCTTTTGGTGGTCTGTCTGCTTTTATGCTTATAGAGATTTCGCTTCGCGCCTAAGGCGCAGAAGGGCCCCTCTGCTCTGCGCGGAGGGGCCCTTTTTGCGTTGAGGCCAGCGGGGCTTTGTACCTACTCTTTCGGCTTCCGAAATCTCTCCAAGCATGCGTCAATTGTCGGGTACATGGTAAAATTTTGGCACTTCAGCTGGCGCATAGTTGACTCAATCCTCTGCTTGTCCTCGTCGCTGAAGTAGGAGATGTGCCACTGCGGCGGAGCGGCCTGTTTGGGGCGTTCCGCCTTTGTCTCCCCGCTGCCGGAGGGAGGGCTCTTCTCCGCATGCCCGATGCCCCTTTTGCAGGCGCGGTGCAGCATTTTCATAAACCTTTTGTCCCTCCGCCAATTGCGCTCACACTGCTCGGCGAGGAACCGCCTGCGGACAGCGGCGGCCTCTATGCGCAGCATCCGCTCACTCTCCGGATCTCCCTCTATAATGGGCGGGTAGGCACTCGGTATCACGCCCATGGAGCGGTAGCTCCCGTGGACGGCGTATTGGACATTCATCTGGAACATCTCCATCGAATCCATCTGGTCCAAATACGCCTTGTCCTCCTCGCTCAAGTCCTCCTCCGGGTCCTCCACAGTGCCTTGGGTAGCGTTTACTATATGGCGGAAATACCCGATATCCGCCGGCCCAAATGAGTGTCCAAGTACATAGATCTGCTTGATATCCTCCACCATCAGCCCATGTATGGCAAAAAAGAGGCACAGATCGCCAAAGTTGTCCTCTATGTGCTTGTCCGTATCATATAGAATTTCCTCTATAATGTACAGCCCCTGATACCTGCCGCCCAGCCGCTTCAGGGGCTGGTAGGGGGACTCGGGGTGGGTGGCGTGGCCAAATATGATGGACGCCGGGTCTGCCGCCTCCCCATGTATGTGGTACTCATCCTCCGGGTCGATCTGGAACCGCTTTGGCAGCGTGTCTGTATAATTGAAGTTGACAAACAGGCAGTTGTCGCCAAATTGGTACCCTGTTTCCTGCCCCTTTAGCTGGATGGTCCCAATCCAGTCGCAGAAGGCCTGCCGGAGGATGCGCTGTGCATTGTGTGCGCTTCGCTTCATCTCACTGAGCTCACGCCGCTCCTTGCCAAAGTACAGGTTCAGCCGCTGGGTGTCTATCTTGTTTAGTGAATCCTCAAATCTGTGCCAGAACATGTGGGACAGTCCTGTATCGGGCGTGAAGGGATTCCCGTACAGCAGCTCCACATCGCTGCACATCACGGGTTTTCCGGTTTGATCCAGCTTGGGCTTCCTGTCCGCGCCGTAGATTTTATACGCTTTGATCCGCAGTTTTCGGAGGATCTCCTCCCGATGCGCATAATAGTATTCCTCAAACTGATCATAGCTTGTATTAAGTCCCTGCCAAATGTCGAAACCGTTTCCTATCAGGATTAAAGTGTCCTTATGAGGCGCCGCCGGCTGTACCGGCTCTCTCTTTTTTCTGCGCAGCATACGCCATAATCACCCCTCGTTCAGTGTACCACGAGGGAGGCGCTGGATCAATATCTTTCTGCCCAGTGAGAGGACAATCCCGCCGGGCTTTGTTGCTTTTCCCTTTCCGTTTTGCTATACTGTTCCGGAGTTACCGCCGACAACATCGCAGGAGGATCCTTCCATGCTGACTATTGAAGCCCGCCGTATGCTGCTTACCGAGGCCGCGGAGACAGAGATCGACACCATCCTCGCCATGGAGCGCCACCCGGAGAATCGGGACTTCATCTGGATGGGCA